>NZ_JBFUCB010000111.1:0-13162 GCF_056405435.1 Rhizobacter sp. P1_G5
CGATGAAGGCCCTGTTCGGCACGCAGAACCAGCGCGAGGCCGATGYCCGCGCCGAGGCCTGGCGGCCGTGGCGCTCGTATGCGGTGCTCAGGTTGTGGAACAGCCTGGCACCCGTTCCTCCAGCTCTCTCTTCACCTGTTCCTTCCTCTTCCGGAGCAACACCATGAACACTTCCAGCACGCCCGCTACCCTGTCGCGCCGCCTGCAGGCCGTCTGCGTAGCGCAGGCCGCATTCGATTCGCCGCTCGGCCCGATGCTGCTCGCGCGCACCGCGAACGGCGTGGCCGGCATGTGGTTCGACGGCCAGAAGGCGCATCCGGGCGACCTGCCCACCGTGCCGCACGACCCCGATGACCCGTTGCTGAAAGAAGCCGCGCAGCAGCTGCGCGACTACTTCGCCGGCCGGCGCACGCAGTTCGAGCTGCCGCTGGACCTGCAGGGCACGCCGTTCCAGCAGATCGTCTGGCAGGCGCTGCTGCGCATCCCGGCCGGCGGCACCTGCACCTATGCGGCGATCGCACGCGAGGTCGGCGCGCCGCAGGCGGTGCGCGCGGTCGGTGCGGCGGTCGGGCGCAACCCGGTGTCGGTGATCGTGCCGTGCCACCGCGTGCTCGGCCACGACGGCAGCCTCACCGGCTATGCCGGCGGGCTGCACCGCAAGCAGGCGCTGCTGCAGCTCGAAGGCGCTGACGGGGTCCCGGGCCTGCGCGAGGCCACGTCTTGAAGCGCGCCGACGGGATCGAACTGACCGGGCTCGCCGCGATCTGGGGCGCGTCCTTCCTCTTCATGCGCATGGGTGCGGCCGAGTTCGGCCCGGTCGCGCTGGCCGCCGTGCGCGTCTGGGGCGCCACGCTGTTCCTGCTGCCGCTGCTGATGCTGCGCGGCCAGGGCGGCGCACTGCGCACCCACTGGCGGCCGATCTTCATCGTCGGCCTGACGAACTCGGCCCTGCCCTTCCTGTGCTTCAGCTACGCCGCGCTGTCGATCACGGCCGGGCTGTCGTCGATCTTCAACGCGGCCACGCCCTTGTTCGGCGCGCTGATCGCCTGGGGCTGGCTGCGCGACAAGCTGACACCCGCGCGCACGCTGGGCCTGGCGATCGGCTTCCTCGGCGTGCTGTGGCTCGCGTGGGACAAGGCGAGCTTCAAGCCCGGCGCGAGCAGCGGCTGGGCGGTGCTCGCGTGCCTCGCGGCGACGCTGCTGTACGGCTTCTCCGGCAGCTTCACGAAGCGCTTCCTCACCGGCGTGCCGCCGCTCGCGGTCGCCACCGGCAGCCAGCTGTCGTCGGCGCTGGTGCTGGCGGTGCCGGCGCTCGTGTGGTGGCCCGCGGCGATGCCGTCGGCCACCGCCTGGTCGGCCGCCGCGCTGCTGGCGGTCGGCTGCACCGGCATCGCGTACATCCTGTTCTTCCGATTGATCGCCCACATCGGGCCGGCGAACGCGCTGTCGGTCACCTTCCTGATCCCGGTGTTCGCGGTGCTGTGGGGCTGGCTGTTCCTGCACGAAGGCCTGACGCCGCAGATGCTGCTGGGCTGCGCGGTGATCCTGCTCGGCACCAGCCTGACGACCGGCGTGCTGAAGCCGCCTGCCTGGTTTTCCAGACATCCAGCCTGATTTGCATGGTTTTCCATTCAATGTATAGTGAAGCAGTCATTCTGAACAAAATGATTGCTTTGCCATGCAAACTGATGTTTCGTTGCCGGCCCAGCTGAAGGCCTTGCGCCGCGCCGGCGGCCGCTCGCTGGTGAGCCTGGCCGAGCGCACCGGGTTGAGCCGGCTGACGGTGGCCGCGGCCGAGGGCCAGGCCGATGCGCGGCTGTCGACGCTGACGGCGCTGTTCGACGAGCTCGGCTACGTGCTGGTGCCGGTGCCCAAGCCGCTGCTGGCCGAGACGGTCGCGTTCATCGCCAACCAGGGGCAGTCGGTGTCGCTGCCGGCGGGCGTCAGCGCGCCGCTCGGGGTCGGRCAGCAGGCGTTCCAGTACCGCGTCGGCAAGGACGCCAACGCCAACGCCGACATTGACGACGACGACGGCGAGGCGCCCTCGTGAGCCGCAGCGACCCGATCACGATGGCCGAGCTGCGGCTGCACGTGCCCGATGCGGCGCAGCCGCGGCGCATCGGCTGGCTCTCGCAGGTCGGCGACAACATCCGCGTCTCGTTCGACGACGCCTACGTCGGCGACGCAGCGCGGCCGACGCTGTCGCAGCTGTACCGCGGCGCCGGCGAGGCGCAGACGCGTGCGATCCTGAGTGCCGTCAACGACGAGCGCCTGGTGCGCATCGGCCGGCTGCCGGTGTTCTTCGAGAACATGCTGCCCGAGGGGCAYAACCGCGACCGGCTGGCCGAGCGGCGCGGCGTCGAGCGCGACGACGAGTTCGAGTTGCTGGCGGCGGCCGGGCACGACCTGCCCGGCGCGCTGGAGGTGCTGCCGGCGCACGAGGTGCCGACCGGCGTGGTCGAGCTGCATGCGACGAAGCGGCTGGAGCCGCTGCAGCCGTCGGCGGTGGCGGCGCCGGTCGAGGACGGTTTCTCGCTCGGCGGCTTCGTCACGAAGTTCTCGATGGTGCACCGCGGCGCGCGCTACGTGGTGCGCAGCGGCACCGAGGCCGGCGAGGTGCTGGTGAAGCTGCCGTCGACGGCTTACCCGGACCTGGTGCACAACGAGGCCTGCTGCTACCGGCTGGCCGAGGCGGTGGGTGTGCAAACCGCCGGCGCGAGCGCGCGGCCGGTGGCCGAGCTCGATCTGCCCGGCGTCGCGCTGCCGTTCAGCCACTACCTGCACGTGCCGCGCTTCGACCGCCGGCCCTTGCTCGACGGCCGCACGCAGCGCGTGCATTTCGAGGAGCTGACGCAGGCGCTGGGCATCGACAGCCGCCGCAAGTACCGCGACCTGCCGGCCGCGATGCGGGCCTTGCTGGTGCTGCTGAAGCAGTCCCCGGCCAGCGATGTGCACGAGCTCGACGAGGTGTTCCGCCGCTGGACCGCGTATGCGCTGATGGGCAACACCGATGCGCACTCGAAGAACTGGGCGCTGGTGTACGCCGACGGCGTGCACCCGCGGCTCGCGCCGGCCTACGACATGGTCTGCGTCGCCGCGTATTTCGACCCGGCCGACCCGCGCGCGCTGGCGCAGAACCGCAAGATGGATGAATCGCTGCGGGCCTGGGGCGAAGACGCCGCCGAGGCGCTGGCCAAGGCAGCGGGGCTGCTGGCCTTCAACCGCTTCCGGCGCATCGTGCGCGAGACGCGCGAGCGCGCCCGTGCGCGGTGGCCGGCGCTGCTGGCGGACGCGCCGGAACGGGTGGCACGCACGATCACGCAGCGATTGACGTAGGCCTGGGTGCGACGGGGCGCGCGTCGCGGCGGGTGAGGGGMTGGGCTGGGGGCTCAGCTTCGGCGGTCGGCCCTGGCGGGCCGACTCCACGAAGAAGCTCGGCTTCAGGGGTGCATCGCCAAACTCCCGCCGCTCGCTTCGCTCGCTGTGGTCAAACAGTGTCGATGAGTCAGTCCACGAAGCGCGCTGGCGCGCGCCAYCCCYRAAGCCGATCTTCTCCGTCGCCTCAGAAGTCGCCCCCARCCCATCCCCTCACCCGCCGCTCAACACCCACCGCTCTTGTTGGGGGGAAAAGATTGAAGTGACCGACGAGCATGCGAGCGGCCGCGCGCCCGTTCTTCATGGGTTCCTACGAGCAGCTGTTGACCAGATTCCCGAACAGGTGCGCCGAATCGAACGCGAACTCGCCGCGGTAGCTCGCGCCGTCGGCGAGCTCCGCCGGCGTCACGGCGTGCGCAGCGAGGTTCGCGATCGCCAGGGCGATGGCAGCGGGATTCCCTGTCCGGCGACTTCAATGATCCGAGTCGTAGTACAGCGGATCGTCGTGATGGCGCTGCGACGGATAGAAGCTCCCTTGCGGAGGCGTGTTGTAGCTGACGCTGCTGACCGGCTCCGCATACCCGCTCGGCCCGCTGCTGGGCGCCAAGGTCTGCTGATACTGGCTGTGCGGCGTGTAGTACTGGCCGGGATCCTCCGGATGCGGCGCATGCATCGGGAAATCCTGGTTGAACTGCGAGTACATCGCGCCGGCCGCGTCCTCCCCCGAAAGATCCATGTCCGGGTTGTGATGGTGAATCATCGCGGCCGCCCCGCCGGCGGTATACGGCGTCATCGGGAACACCGCCGAGTAGGTGTTCTGGACGCCGCCACGGCCATACCGCGCATTGCGCAGCGGCTGGACGTGCGGCTGCAGGAACACGCCTGCCTGGCCGCGGTAGTTGCGGTCATGCGACGGGTCTTGCGACGACACCACCATCACGGTACCGCCCCGGCTGTCCGGGATGTGCCGGCCCGGGTTGACGACGTAGACGCCGTCGGTGCAGGCCTCACCGCCATCCGGGTCGCCGATGCCTGCATGATGACCCGCATACAGCCCCTGGGCCGCAATGTTGTCGCGGTCGCGCCGGCGCGTCGAGTGGTGGTAGGTCCGGTAGCCCTGCGGGTTCGGCAGGTCGCGCCGCGGCGCCATCGTCGACGCGCTCGGGCGGCGGTAGCCGCCGTCCGACTCGTCGCCCGACGAGATCGAATCGAAGCTGTCGCGCCGGCGACGGCCGCCGCCGCCCGGGATGCCGATCGCCCCCGATCGCGGCGGCGACGCCCCCCATGAATCGCCAGCCGGCCCACGCGAGCGGGCCGGGATGTCGCGGGGCTGGGTACTGGAACCCCCTGAGTACGAGCCGTAGCGCGGCCCGACGCGACCGTAGTCTGGCATGGTGAATTCCTTTCCTCTGGAGTGAATGAGGAATTCAGTATTCGCCTGGCGTCGACACGGATCGTCCCGCTCGAGCGAAGCCATGGGCGGGAAATGCGAAGCACCGCGTCGTCCCCCGGCTGCCGCGCTCTTCAGTCGAACTTCAGTCGAACGCCAGCACCTCGTCGCCCGGTGCCGCCTCGCAGCCCGCACCAAGCGGCTGCCAGCCGCGGCGCACGACGACCTTGCGCTCGTCGTGGCACAGCTCCACCCGTTCGGCCTGCGGCAGCTGCCGGTGCACGAAGGCCTCGACGGCGGCCGGCGTGCTGATGTGCAGCTTCAGCGCGTACAGGTCGTCGAGCGGGTGGTCGTCGACGTGCAGCAGCGGCACGAACTGCGCCGCGAACAGCAGCCCATGCGAGCCGATGTCGACCGGCGCCGGCGCATAGCCCTGCGCCTGCAGCCACTGCTGCGCCTGCTCGCGCGTGACGCTCGCGGCATCGAGGCCGCCCCAGGCGCCGGCGAGCAGCTCCATCACCCACTGGTTGCAGTTCTGGTAGCGCGTGCTGAACGCGTAGGCGTTGGCGCTGTAGCGCGCCGCCAGCAGGTCGAGCGCCAGCCGGCGATCCTGCGAGGCATGGGCGAGCGACGCGCCCTCGGCCTCGGGCAGCAGCACGATCGAGACATGGCCGAGCGACGGCCGGTCGGCACCGAGCAGGAAGCCGGCGACGCCCTGGTCGTACAGCCGGGGCCGCGATTCCTCGCAGGCGTAGTAGAGCTGGCGCACCGACCAGGGGCCGCCGGCATCGGCCTTCAGCAGGATGCCGGCGTGGGAGTAGCGCAGGCCGAAGCGGCTCAGGTCGAGTCCCGACCGCGAGATCACCGCCACGCTGCGGCCCGAGGYGTCGAGCTGCTGCCGCACCAGCGCGGCGAAGCGCAGCAGCTTGTCCTGCTGGCCGGCGTTGATCGCCGCGGGGCGATCACAGAACTGTGAACTGGCGGGGGAACTGGCAGACGAACTGGCGGCCTGCACCGCGCCGACGAGCCCCGCCACCAGCGCGGCGGCCACGACCGCACGGCGGCCGCGCCTGCGCCTCACCGCCGCATCACAGCGTGACGACGCGCGAATCGAGGTCACGCCGCCAGTCGTCGGTCAGCACGAGGAAGAAGGCCTCGCGGGTGTCGACGCGCGCGAACTCGAAGCCGTAGGGGCGCTGGTTCGCCTGCACCAGGTCGCCGGTGCCCAGCGGGCGCGCAGCCAGTGCCTGGCGCGGCAGTTCGAGGATGAACTCGCGCTCGGCCCCCGCCTCGGTGGCGCGCAGCGTCAGTTGCATCATCGCGGGGCGGCCGGCGATTTCCGCCACCTCGGCCACGTCGATCACGCGGTACTGCCCTTCGGCCACTTCCTTGTCGCGCTTGGAGCTGTTGCTCGATCCCTTGATCGAGTCGGAGACGCTGCCGGACGAGGCCGAGCCGGCGCTCGATGCGGAGGAGGCGAAGCTCTCGGCATGGCCGGGCAGCGTGGTGGCCAGGGCCAGGAGCGACAGCGCAGACAGGCAGGCGGCGCGAACGGTGGTCAGGCGGGTCATGGACATCCTTGATGGCTGAGCTCGGCGCAGCATAGCCTACGGCGCGCGAGAATCCACCCCCATGCCCCGCACCCCGTCCCTGACACCCCGCAAGGCCCCCCGGCAGGCCCGTTCGCAGCGCACCGTCGAGACGCTGCTCGAGGCCGCGGCGCAGGTGCTCGAAGCGCGCGGCATGGCCGGCTTCAACACGAATGCGGTGGCGGAGCGCGCGGGCGTCGGCATCGGCTCGCTGTACCAATACTTTCCGTCGAAGGAGGCGCTGACGCTCGGGCTGATGCAGCGCGAAGGCGAACGCTTCCACGCCGAGGCCCACGCCGCGCTGCAGCAGGCCGACGGCAGCGCGGCCTTGCGCGTGCTGATCGCCGCCGCCGTGGCGCAGCAGCTGCGCCGGCCCGAACTGGCACGCCTGCTCGACGTGGAGGAGAGCCGCCCGGAGCTGCGCGCCGCGGTGAGCAAGGGGGCGTTCCGCGCGGTGGTCTCCGAGCTGCTGGGCCGCGCCGACCTGCCCCGCCAGCGCGACCACGAGCTGGCGGTGTCGGATGTCGGCGCCATCGTGCGCGGCATCGTCGACGGCGCCGGCGAGCGCGGCGAGACCGACGAGGCGGGGCTGCGGCGGCTCGTCGAGGCGGCCGTCTTCGGCTACCTGCGGCTGGCGGCCGACGGCCCCGAAAGCGAGTCGGACATCGCGAGTCCCCGCTGAGCCCCCTGCGCGGCCCGAGGCTGCCGCCCGGGCGCCGATGCGAGTAGAGCGAATGGCGCCCGCTTCCTACGATGCCCTCCTTTCTCACCACGAGGCATCGCCCCATGAACGACATCACCACCGCGATGAAGCTCAACCACCTGAGCTTCCCTTCGAACGACCTCGCCGCGACGACGCGCTTCTTCGAGCAGCGGCTCGGCTGCACCACCAGCAGCCCCCACCCGGGCTACAACATCCTGAAGCGGCCGGGCTTCGACATCGTGCTCGAGCAGGCGCAGGGCTTCGAGGTCGACTGGCCGCACAACTTCCACATCGGCTTCGAGCTGCCGACCGCCGAGGACGTGCGCACGCTGTACGCGCGCTTCAAGGCCGACGGCATCGAAATGCAGGTCGAGCTGGTCAAGAGCCCGCGCGGCACGCGCTTCTTCTGCGTCGCGCCGGGCGGCCTGCTGGTCGAAATCAACACCCGGGAAGACGCGCCTGAAGCCGTCCGCAAGACGATGACTTGACGGCTCGCGGGAGAACCCATCCATCGGTTCAGGCCAATACGACCTCCATTCGCGCCAAGGGAGGTCGATGTGCAAAAAATTGCACAGTCAGATCCCACACTAGCCGGAGAAGATAGAACCAGTTACGAACAGCAACAAAGTTGGGACAGGGGGTCAAAAAAATGGAAGCCATCTCGGATGTGCGATGCATCGCCGTGCTCGTGCCGGACGGATCGAGCATCGTCAGCGTGGCCGGTCCGGCCGAAGTCTTCACCGTCGCCAATGCCGTGCTGGCACGCGCCGATCGGCCACCGGCCTACCGCGTGACCAGCGTCTCGCGGCGCGGCGGCCTGGTCGGCACCTCGTCGGGGCTGGCGCTGCAGACGGCGCCGCTGGAGACGCTCACGCCGGCCGGCATCGACACGCTGCTGGTGTGCGGCGGCCCGGAGATCGGGCCCGTGCTGCGCGATGCCGTGCTGATCGACTGGATCGGCCAGGTCGCACCGAAGGCGGCACGGGTCGGCTCGATCGGCACCGGCTCGTTCCTGCTGGCCGCCGCGGGCCTGTTGAATGGCAAGCGCGCGGTCACGCTGGCGGGTCATGGCGACGATTTCAGAACGCGCTATCCGCGCGTGCAGCTGGACGACGACCCGATCTACGTGCAAGCCGGAAAGGTGTGGACGGCCGCCGGCATGACGGCCGGCATCGACATGGCGCTCGCGCTGGTGCGGGCCGACCTGGGCCCGCAGATCGGCCTGGACGTGGCGCGCGAGCTGGTGGTGTTCATGGCGCGCTCGGGCAGCCAGGCGCAGCGCAGCACCTTGCTGAACCTGCAGGAGCGCCTCGCGCAGCGCGGTGCCGACAGCATGCTGACCGACCTGCTCGGCTGGGTCGCGACGCGGCTGAGCCAGCCCACCACCGTGACCGACATGGCCGGGCGCGCCGGCATGAGCCCGCGCAATTTCGCGCGCTTCTTCGTGCGCAGCACCGGGCAGACGCCGGCCAAGGTGGTGGAGCAGTTGCGCGTCGAGCGCGCCTGCCACCTGCTGGAGGCCTCGCCGGTGTCGATCAAGGCGATCGCGGCGCAGAGCGGTTTCGTCGACGACGAGCGCATGCGCCGCGCCTTCGTGCGCCAGGTCGGCTGCACGCCGGCCGAGTACCGCGCCCGGCTGGGCGGCTTCGATGCGCCGGGGCGCAAGGCGAACTCGGGGCAACGCCACCTGCGCCGGGCGCCCTTGCCTGCGCAGGAGGCCCGCTCGCAAGGAGAACCCGCATGATCGAGCTGCTGATCTGGCTGGGCAGTGCGGCGGTGTTCCTCGCGGCCGGCGTGGCCGCCGGCTGGCATTTCGGCCGGGCACGCGAGATGAAGCGCGTGTCGCAGCGCGTATCGATCGTGCTGGGGCAGGTGGAGCGCCGGCACAAGAAGGAGCTGGGCCGCTTCCAGGCCGGCTTCGCAAAGCAGGCCCGGGAGCTGAAGGAGGCCCGCGCGAAGCAGCACCTGCGCGAGGCGGCCCACAGCCTGGCGCAGGCCCAGGCGCAAGCGCAGGCCCACGCGCAGGGCCGCTCACCGGCGCCGAAGCAGACGCTTTCCGAGCACGGCTTCGCGCCCACGCAGCCGATGCGGCATGCCAACCACTGAGCCGCGCGCGCCCATGCACAACCCCTACATCGCCCTGCAGTTTCCGACCGTGCCGGCACCGATCGTGCCGCAGCCGTCGCGCCGGACCCTGACGCAGCGGCTCAGCGAGGACGCCGGCTTCCTGCACGACTACCTGCGCGATGGCCTGAACCTGATCGAGCCGTTCAAGACCACCGAGCACTACGCCGGCTTCCTGACGGTGCAGTACCACATGCTGGGCGACGTGCGGCGGCTGTATGCCGATGAAGAGGTCTGGCAGGTCATCCCCGACCCCGGCCTGGCCGATGCGGAGCGCGCGAGCCGCATGGAGGCCGACCTGYACGACCTGGAGGCCTGGCCGCCCCACCCGCGCTCGTCGCCGGCACCGGCGACGCACGGCCTCGGGTTGATGGAGGCGCTGGGCTGGGTGCATGCGAGCGAGGGCCTGATGCTGAGCCTGGACTTGATGGCGCAGACGCAGCACCTCGGCGAGCACCTGGGCCTGGACGAGACGAACGGCGGGCGGCACCTGCTCGCACCATTGGGCAGCCGCACGCGCGCGTGGCGCAGCCTCGCGCAGGCGCTCGACTCGGCCCGCGTCTCCGAGGAGCAGGGCAGCGCCTTCGTCGCCGGTGCGAGCCTCGCGTACCACCGGTTCGACGAGCTGCTGTCGCTCGCGCTGCGGCCGCGCGCCGACACCGAGCCGGCGACGATGAGCTGAAGCCTCGACCGGCTGCTTGAGGCAGGCCCGGACGACCGAGGCGAGCGCGTCCAGGTCGGCCTGCCCCTGTGGCGGTCGGCGATCACGTCGCGGCGCCGGGAACGTGGCAACTGTTTCATATTTCTCGTATAGTCGGCTCATGGAACAAGAAGCCGTCATTCGAGCGCTTGCCGCGCTGGCCCACCCGCTGCGACTCGAGGTCTTCCGCGCCTTGGTGGTCGCCGGCCCGAGCGGCCTGACGCCCGGCGTGATGAGCGAAGGGCTCGGGACCGTTCCGACGACGCTGTCCTTCCACCTCAAGGAACTGATGGGCGCGGGACTGGTGACGCAGGAGCGCGTCAGCCGGCACCTCGTCTACCGCGCCGCGTACGACCAGATGAACGGCGTCATCGGTTTCCTCACCGAGAACTGCTGCGCAGGCGAGGCCTGCGCGGTGCCGCCCGAGTCCGCCAGGTGCGGATGTTGACCCACCCCCAGGAGCCCGCAATGAAGCGATTTCACGTCCATGCCCATGTGCAAGACCTGCAGGCGAGCATCGCCTTCTATTCGAAGATGTTCTCCGCGGAGCCGACCCGCGTCGAGAGCGACTACGCCAAGTGGATGATCGAGGATCCTCGCATCAACTTCGCGATCTCGACGCGCGGCAGCGCCCCCGGTGTCGACCACCTCGGCATCCAGGCGGACACCGAGGAAGAACTCGCCGCGCTGAAGTCGAGCGCGGAGGCCGCCGGCATGACGCTGCTCGATGTCGGCGAGACGAGTTGCTGCTATGCGCGCAGCGACAAGTACTGGGTGACCGACCCGCAAGGCATCGCGTGGGAGCAGTTCCGCACGCTGGGCAACATCCCGGTGTTCAGCGAGAAGCCGAAGGTCGAGGCGTCCGAGGCGGCTGCATGCTGCGCGAACGCCGCTCCGCGCGGGAAGCCGGTGGGCATTCCCGTCGCCGCTGCGCCGTCGGCGTGCTGCTGATTGGCTGCCCGCGAGATGAAAAGCCTGCCCCGGCGCGCACTGGTCGAGTTCATCGGAACCGGCCTGCTGCTGGCCGTCGTGATCGGCTCCGGCGTGATGGCAGAGCGCCTGGCCGGCGGCAATGTCGCGTTGGCGTTGCTCGCCAACGCGCTGGCGACCGTCGGCGGCCTGTACGTGCTGATCGTGGTGTTCGGTCCGACAAGCGGTGCGCACTTCAATCCCTCGGTGTCGCTGGCGATGGCCGCCCTCGGCCGAYTGCCCCGGCTCGACCTCATCGCCTATGGCTGCGCGCAACTGCTGGGTGCGATGGCCGGAGCCTGGCTCGCTCACGCGATGTTTGACCTGCCGCTGCTGCAGGTATCTGCCAAGGTCCGCAGCGGGCCCGGCCAATGGCTCGCCGAAGGGGTAGCCACCGCCGGCTTGCTCATCGTCATCCTGAGAACACCACCGTCTCGCGTTGCCGCCGCCGTCGCCGCCTACATCGGCGCGGCGTACTGGTTCACCGCGTCGACATCGTTCGCCAACCCGGCAGCCGTCGTGGGGCGCATGCTGAGCGACACCTTCGCGGGCATCTCGCCGCCCAGCGCACCCGCGTTCATCGCGGCAGAGCTGGCCGGCGCCGGAGTCGCGCTCGCCCTGCATGGCTGGCTCGGACCCGACACACCCTTGGCTCAAGACCCGGCAAGGCCCGACCACCATGGATGACATCACGATCTATCACAACCCTGCCTGCGGGACCTCGCGCAACACGCTCGCGCTCATCCGGCATGCCGGCTTCGAACCCACCGTCGTCGAGTACCTGAAGACACCCCCGACGAAGGATCGCCTGCGCGAGTTGGTGGCCGCGACCGGCCAGCCGGTGCGCGCGCTGTTGCGCGAGAAGGGGACACCCTTCGCCGAACTGAAGCTCGATGAACCGCATTGGACGGATGAAGAGTTGATCGACTTCATCCAGCGGCATCCCATCCTGCTGAATCGGCCCATCGTCGTCTCGCGCCTGGGCACGGCGCTGTGCCGGCCTTCGGAGAAGGTGCTCGCGCTGCTCCCCGTGGCCCAATTGCCGCCGTTCACGAAGGAAGACGGCGAAGTGGTGGTCGACGATGGCGTGCGTCGGGGGTAGTCAAAGAGCCCAAGGAAGCCCCCGGGCATATTCCGTCAATCGGCTGGCGTGGATCACACCAGCCCGCCGACCCAGAAAGCGGAAAAGCCCTTGCAACTCATTGAGCTGCAAGGGCTTTTTGTTGGCGGAGTGGACGGGGCTCGAACCCGCGACCCCCGGCGTGACAGGCCGATGCGCGGAGTGAGCATTGRCGCGGGTTTGCGCGCGATTCGGCATTCCAAAGAACGCGCGTTTGCTGTCAGTCTAGCCCGGTGCTTGACACGCGAATTCCAAATAATCTGGTCGCCGTGCTCCGCGCGCTCCGCAAAGCCGCAAGACCGGGACATCCGCGCAAGGATCCGGTCGCGATCGATGGGACGCGAACCTGTGCCAGGGCGCTATCGAGCACTGCTGAGCATTCATCCCCCCAGCGAAACGTCGCGCGACACGCCGCTGCGCTGAGCAGATCGCCGACCTCCTGCGTAGCGCAGCGAAAGCGCCGAAGAGGGCGATGCGCCGTACTAGACTACAAAGTCAACAAACCGGGCCAGAAATGCCGTCTCTACTCGAACAGTATCGGATTGCGGACTTCCTTGACTGGCACAAGGAGAAGCGCCTGGAGCTGAATCCGAGCTTCCAACGCGGAAGCGTATGGACACCCGCTGCTCGCTCCTACCTAATCGATAGCGTTCTGCGCARGCTACCAATTCCAAAGGTGTACCTGCGTACCAARATTGACGTCGCCACTAAGAAAACGGTGCGTGAGGTAGTGGATGGGCAACAGCGCCTGCGGGCAATCATCGAGTTCGCTGACGACAAGTTCGCGCTGACAAAGCGTGCAGGTGAGTTTGTAGGGGCCAAATATTCGACTCTCGCTCCTGAATTGCAGGAAGCCTTCCTCGGATATCCGATTGCCGTCGACCAGTTGCTCAACTCAAGTGATACCGATGTACTTGAGGTTTTCTCTCGCTTGAACTCTTACAGCGTCGCACTCAACCCTGCAGAAAAGCGCCACGCGAAGTACCAAGGGGAACTTAAATGGTATGTTAGAAAGGCATCAACGGACTGGGCCAAACTGTGGGAGCAGTTTTCAATTCTGTCCACACGCGACCGTGTTCGCATGCAAGACGATTCTCTTGTTGCGGAGATGCTTGGCTACTTGCTAGAAGGGGTTGGAGATGGTGCACAAACAGACATAGATGCTTTGTACAAAAAATATGATGATCAATTC
>NZ_JBFUCB010000112.1:0-13138 GCF_056405435.1 Rhizobacter sp. P1_G5
CCCCCCTGCTGTCCGAATCCCTGGGCCTGCTCTCGGCCCGGGGCGAGCAGCGACGCTATCGCAAGGGCGTGCTGCTGATCCAGGAAGGCGATCACGGCGACACCTTGTTCATCCTGCTGTCGGGCCGCGTGAAGGCGTTCTCGATCGACGAGCGCGACCGCGAGATCGTCTACGGCGTCTACGGCCCGGGCGAGTACCTCGGCGAGATGTCGCTCGACGGCGGGCCGCGCTCGGCCTCGGTCATCACGCTCGAACCCACGGTGTGCTCGGTCGTCACGCGGCACACGCTGCGCCAGCACATCGCCGAGCGGCCGGAGTTCGCGTTCGAGCTGATCTCGCGCGTGATCCACCGCGCGCGCCTGGCGACCCACAGTGCGCGCAGCCTGGCCCTGCTCGACGTCTACGGCCGCGTCGCGCAGCTGCTGACCGACCTGGCGGAGGTGCAGCCCGACGGCACGCACGTGATCCGCGAACGGCTGACGCACCAGGAGATCGCGAGCCGCGTCGGCTGCTCGCGCGAGATGGTGAGCCGCCTGCTGAAGGACCTGGACGCCGGCGGGCACATCGCGGTCAGCCGCACGCAGATCGTGCTGAAGCGGCCGCTGCCCGCGCGCTGGTAGCCGGCAGGCCCGCGCGCCGCTGGCAGAATCGGCGCATGCCGCGTCCGATCGAAGCGCTGATCCACAGCGATGCCCTGAGCCACAACCTGCAGCGCGCCCGTGCCTGCGCGCCCGATGCGCGCGTCTGGGCGATCGTCAAGGCGAACGCCTACGGGCACGGCGTCGAGCGGGTGTACGGCGCGCTGCAGGCCGCCGACGGCTTCGCGCTGCTCGACCTGGCCGAGGCCGAGCGGGTGCGCGCGATGGGCTGGCGCGGGCCGATCCTGCTGCTCGAGGGCTGTTTCGAAGCGCGCGACCTGGAGCTGTGCTCGCGCCTGAACCTGTGGCACACGGTGCACCACGAGGCGCAGATCGACTGGCTCGCGATGCACAAGACGACCTGGCCGCACCATGTCTTCCTGAAGATGAACACCGGCATGAACCGGCTCGGCTTCACGCCTGCGGCGTTCCGCACCGCGTGGCTGCGGCTGTCGAACCTGCCGCAGGTCGACGCGATCACGCTGATGACGCACTTCTCCGATGCCGACGGGCCGCGCGGCATCGAGGCGCAGGTGGCGGTGTTCAACGCCGCCACCGCCGACCTCGATGGCGAACGTTCGCTGAGCAACAGTGCGGCCACGCTGCGCTTCGCGGCGACGCAGCCGGGCGTGCGGGCCGACTGGGTGCGCCCCGGCATCATGGTGTACGGCTCGTCGCCCGACCACCCCGAGAAGACGATCGCCGACTGGGACTTGCGCCCGGCGATGACGCTGCGCTCGCGGCTGATCGGCGTGCAGGCGCTGAAGCCCGGCGACACCGTCGGCTACGGCAGCGCGTTCACCGCCGAGCGCGAGATGCGCATCGGCGTGGCCGCCTGCGGCTATGCCGACGGCTACCCGCGCGTCGCGCCGGCCGGCACGCCGGTGCTGGTCGATGGCGTGCGCTGCGCGCTGGTCGGCCGGGTGTCGATGGACATGCTGACGATCGACCTGACGCCGCTGCCGCAAGCGGGCGTCGGCAGCGAGGTCACGCTGTGGGGGCGCGGCCCGCATGGCAGCGTGCTGTCGATCGACGAGGTCGCGCGGCCGGCCGGCACGATCGGCTACGAGCTGATGTGCGCGCTCGCGCAGCGGGTGCCGACGCACGCCGTGCCCTGATGCCGTGACGCCCCAGGTCGATCCCGCCGAGGTCGAGTTCAGCGCGATCCGCGCCCAGGGGGCGGGCGGGCAGAACGTCAACAAGGTGTCGAGCGCGGTGCACCTGCGCTTCGACATCCGTGCGTCGTCGCTGCCCGAGCCGCTGAAGGAGCGGCTGCTCGCGCTGTCCGACCAGCGCATCACCGGCGACGGCGTCGTCGTGATCAAGGCGCAGACCTCGCGCAGCCAGGACATGAACCGCCAGGATGCACTGCAGCGCCTGCAGCAGCTGGTCGACAGCGTGGCCGTGGTGGCGCCGCCGCGGCGAGCGACCAAGCCGACGCGCGGGTCGCAGAAGCGGCGGCTCGAGGGGAAGTCTCAGCGCGGCGACTTGAAAAGCTCGCGGGGGAAAGTGCGCGATGTCTGACGACATGTCCGCATCACGGCACGCGCACGCCGGGCAGCTTGCGCATGCCGCGGTCGAAGGTGGCCGTGAAGTCACAGCCGTGATGCGCATGCCTGGCGACCACCAGGCAATCCGCAAAGCCGCAGGGTGCGCTCTCGAACAGCGTCACCGCGCGCCCGATCGTGTCGCGGTCTTCGAATGCGAAAGCCGGTTCGTCCAGCAAGCTGCGCACGGCCGTCAATTGCGCCGCCTTGTCCTGCGAATACGCTGTTCGCAACGTCCACACCGCTTCGGCCAGCACGACGTCGGTCACCAGCAGCGAACCCGGAACGCTGCCGTGCTCGGCCAGCAGCGCGTCGATCCGCTCGCCCTGCACCGGATCGTCGTTGAGCCACAGCCGCAAGAGGATGTTCGTGTCGATGCCGATCATCAACGAGGCGTCTTGGGGCGACCCACTGCAGGCGCGTGCTTGTCGCGCAGGTGCTTCGCAATGCCGTCGTCCATCTCCTCGACGGTCAGGGGTCCGGCATGCGGCGACTTCAGGATGCCGCGGACCCGACGGGCGTCGGCCGTTACGTGCCGAGCGGTGATCGTGTTGTCCGGCAGCACCTGGAAATCCAGGGTCGAGCCGGCATCGAGGCCGAGCCGGTCACGAATCTCCTTCGGGACCGTGACCTGACCTTTGCTGGTGAGCGTGGCATACATGACGGAGAACCTCGGTCGTCGATGATTCCTTACATTCTAATGCCGTAAGGAATGCGACGGGAATCCAATCAGGCACGCCGGGTCTTGTAGATCCCGCACCCCAGCACCAGGTCCTGCGCCACCGGCACGATGTACGAGGTCTTCGGCAGCACTTGCCCGTTGGCCGGGTTCAGGAAGTCGTAGTCGACCCAGCCGCCGCCGGCCGCGGCAGCGGCCCACACGTCCTGCGTCAGCTTCGTCACGTCGGTGCCGATGATCTGCTTGGCGCTCTTGCCGACGTTGGCCGGCTTGCCGCCGAACGCGTGGTACACGAGCTGTCGGTCCCACGCGAAGACGTACATGTCGCGGTCCGAGAACCCGTTGCCCGGTTCGGTGATGCCGGGCAGCGCCGCCGCACCGCCGCGTTCGTTGTAGTACGCGATCGCCCGCTGCACCAGCGCCTGCGCCTCGTCCGCCGTGCCCTGGCGCAGCTGGAAACCGCCCGCCGCCGCCGACAGCTGGCGCGCCCGCTCGACCAGGCTGGCGCAGGCGCGCGAGGTCTGCCCGACCATCTGCGCGTTCTGGTGCGTCAGCGTGTCGAGCTGCGTCATCGCCTGCGAGACCTGCGCGAGGCCGTCGCTCTGCTCGCCGACGGCCGACGTGATGCGCCCCATCCGCCCGGTGAGTTCGGCGATGCCGCCGACGATCTCCGAAAGCACGCCGCTCACCCGGTCGATGTGGCCGACGCCGCTCGCGGTCTCGGCGCCCGACTGCTCGATCAGCGCCTTGATCTCGCGCGCCGCCTCGCCGCTGCGCTGTGCGAGCGCGCGCACCTCGGCCGCGACGACCGCGAAGCCGCGGCCCTGCTCGCCGGCGCGTGCCGCCTCGACGGCGGCATTCAGCGCGAGGATGTTGGTCTGGAACGCGATCGAGTCGATCACGCCGATGATGTCGCCGACCTTCTCGGAGCCGGCCTTGATGGCATGCATCGAGTCGACCGCCTCGCGCATCGCGCCGCCGCCCGAGCCGGCCAGGCCGTGCACGCGCGCGGCCAGCGCCTCGGCCTCGCGGGCATCGCTCGCGTTCTGGCGCACCGTGGCATCGAGCTGCTGCACGCTGGCCGAGGTCTGCTCCAGGTTGGCCGACTGCTGCTCGGTGCGGCTCGACAGGTCGGCCGTGTCGGTCGTCAGCTCGGTGGTGGCCGCCGTGACCAGCAGCGAGCTGCTGCGGATGTCGGCCACCAGCCCGGAGATCGTCTCGTTGACGGCATCGAGCGCGGCGCCGATGCGGGCGAATTCATCCTCGCCGCGGATCTCGATCCGGCGCGACAGGTCGCCCTGCTTCATGCGCGACACGGCGGATTCGAGCGCGCCCAGCGCACCGGCCATCTGCAGGTACAGCGCCATCAGCACGTAGGCCAGCAGCAGCGCCACGGTGATCAGCGCGAGGCTGCCCCAGTGCGTCCAGCCGTGCTGCTGCACCCAGGCGCCGAGTGCGGCGGCCCCCAGCAGCGCACAGCCGACGGCCAGCAGCGAGAGCTTCGCGCCGAGCCCCAGCCTGCCGAATGCGGCGATCCCCAGGCCCATCGGCCCCCCACTGCGATGCACGTCCATCCGCCCCCCGTGGTGTTCGTGGTGTTGCCACCCGGTCGGCCCGGGYGGTCGGGCGATCGTACAGGCCGCGCCGCGCCGCGTGCAAACCGCGGGGGATCAGGCGCGCTTGAAGAGTGCCAACAACGCCGCAGCGGCGACGAACAGGCTGCCGAACAGGCGGTTCAGCGCGCGGATCTGCGTCGGCGACTTCAGCAGCCGCAGCAGCCGTGCGGCCAGCGCCGTGTAGCCGGCCATCACGACCAGGTCGGTGAACATCAGCGTCGCGCCGATCACGGCATATTGCAGGGTGAGCGGCCGGGTGATGTCGAGGAACGACGGCACCACGGCCAGCAGGAACACCGTGCCCTTCGGGTTCACCGCGTTGACCATCCAGCCGCGCAGCACCAGGGTGCGCCGCGTCACCTGCGCCTCGCCGGTGGCCGCGACCATCGRCTGCGCCGGCGCGCGCCATTGCTTGATGCCCAGCCACAGCAGGTAGCCGACGCCGAGCCACTTCACCGCCGCGAAGGCGAGGCTCGAGGCCGCGATCAGCGCGCCGAGCCCGAGGCCCACCACCAGCACCTGGGTCCAGATGCCCATCACGAGGCCGAAGGTCATGAAGTAGCCGCGCGCAAAGCCGTGGTTGACGCCGGCGCTCATCGCGGCGACGGCGCCGGCCCCCGGCGACAGGCTGATGGCCCAGGCGGCGGCGAAGAAGGCGAGCCAGAGGGAGAAGTCCATGTCGTGTGTCTCGGGGGAAAAGCGCGAAAGAGGCGTCAGAGTTGTTCGATGATGATCTGCCCGAGCCGTTTCAGGCGTGTCTCGAGCAGCGGCGTCCACGGGTCGCCGTAGTGCAGCCGGATGAAATGGTTGAAGCGCGCGCTGCAGGTGAAGGTGGCCCCCGGCGCCACGCCGATCAGTTCGCGGCACGCCAGCTCGAAGACCTTGCGCGAATCCACCTGCGGCGGCAGCTCGATCCACAGGGCGAGCCCGCCGCGCGGCCGGCTCAGCCGGCAGCCGGGCGGGAAGTATCGCGCGATCGCATCGGCCATCGCCTGCGCCTGGGTTTTCAGCGACGCGCGCAGCCGGCGCATGTGGTGGTCGTAGCCGCCGTCGGCGAGGAACTCGGCGATCACCTCCTGCTGCAGTTGCACGCCGGGCGACGAGGTGCGGAACTTGATCGACTGGCATTCGCGCAGGTGCCGGCCCGGCGCCATCCAGCCGACGCGGTAGCCGGGCGCCACCGCCTTCGTGAAGGCCGAGCACAGGATCACGTCGTCGCGTGTGTCGAAGCTCTTCAGCACCGGCGGGCGTTCGTCGCCGAAGTGCAGCTCGCCGTAGATGTCGCTCTCGATCACCGGAAAGCCGCGCTCGGCGGCCAGCGCGACCAGGCGGCGCTTGTTCTCGGTCGGCATCAGGCTGCCGACCGGGTTCTGGAAGTTCGGGATCACGACGCAGGCGCGCACCGCACCGGGCGTGCGCGTGGCGAGGTCCAGCGCCTCGATCGACAGGCCGTCGCGCGGGTGCGACGGGATCTCGATCGAACGCATGCCCAGGCTCTCGATCACGTCGAGCAGCATGAAATAGGTCGGCGACTCGATCGCGATCGTGTCGCCGGCCTTCGCCACCGCGCGCAGCGCGAGGTGCATCGCTTCCATGCCGCCGTTGGTCAGCAGGATCTCGTCGGGGTGCAGGCGCACGCCGCTGTGGATCGCGCGGCGGGCGATCTCGCGGCGCAGCGCCGGGCTGCCGCTGCTTTCGACGCGCGAGGCGTATTCGGGGTGGCGGCGGTTGATGCTGGCCGTCAGCTGGCGCAGCTTGGCTTCGGGCAGCAGGCTGCGGCCGGCCTGCACGCGGAACGACGGCATCGCGCCGGGCTCGTTCGCGACGAGCAGGAACTGGCGCGTCAGCCCGTCGGGCGTGACGAAATCGGCCTTGCTCATGCGGGCGTCGAGTTCGGGTTCGGGCAGCGGCTGCGGGCGCGGCGCGACGAAGTAGCCCGACTTGGGCCGGGCCTCGACCAGCCCGCGGTTCTCGAGCCAGCGGTAGGCGAGCGTCGCGGTGGAGGCGCTGACGCCGTGCTGCTGGCACAGCTGCCGCACCGACGGCAGCCGGTCGCCGCTGCGCAGGCTGCCGCAGGTGATGGCCTTCTCCAGCCCGCCGGCCACTGCCTGGTACAGCGGTGACTGTGGCAACAGCGTCAGCAGCGCGTCGGCGTCGAGCAGGGCCTCTTCCATGGGAGACGATTGTCGCCGTGGCCGGTGGGACGGCACAGGTACAGATCCGGGCAGTTGTCACCAGCACAGTCGACGCAGCGGGCATCTGTGACGGTGCAGTTCACGCTGTTCTGGATGTGGTGGGCGACGGGGCTTGCCGGAACACTGGTGCCCTGAGGAATTCACGGCAGGACCCCCATGACCACCCCACTCCACACCCTCGATCTGCAACTCGCCGCCGGCGAACTGCACCGCTGGCGCTCGGCCCGCACGGTCGAGTTGCAGGTGCTGGCCGGCCGCGTGTGGGTCACGCAGAGCGGCGACGCGGACGACCACTTCCTGGCGGCCGGCGACACGCTCGCGCTGCGCCGTGGGGCGCTGGCGCTGATCGAGGCGGAGTCGGGCGCGAACCTGCGCCTGTTCGCGCCCGCGGCGGCGCTGCCGTCGGCTCCGTGGTGGCAGCGCCTCGCGGGCCGCCGCCGGCCCCCCGCTACAGTCGCGGGGTGAGCAAACCCAAATCCGTCTACACCTGCAGCGAGTGCGGTGGCACCAGCCCCAAGTGGCTGGGCAAGTGCCCGCACTGCAACGCCTGGAACACGCTGGTCGAAGGCGTCGCCGAGGCGCCGTCGAAGCACCGCTACCAATCGCTGGCCGGCGCGCAGCCGGTCGCCACGCTGTCCGAGATCGAGGCCTCCGATGTCGATCGCCAGCCCACCGGCATCGATGAACTCGACCGCGTGCTCGGCGGCGGCATCGTCGCCGGCGGCGTCGTGCTGATCGGCGGCGACCCCGGCATCGGCAAGTCCACGCTGCTGCTGCAGGCGCTCGATGCGCTGTCGCGCAACATGCGGGCGCTGTACGTCACCGGCGAAGAATCCGGCGCGCAGGTCGCGCTGCGCTCGCGCCGGCTCGGGCTCGACGGCTCGCAGGTGCGCGTGGTCGCCGAGATCCAGCTCGAGAAGATCACCGCCACCATCGATGCCGAGCAGCCGGCGATCTGCGTGATCGACTCGATCCAGACCGTCTACAGCGAGCAGCTCACCTCGGCGCCCGGCTCGGTGGCCCAGGTGCGCGAATGCGCCGCGCAGCTGACCCGCGTGGCCAAGAGCAGCGGCACCACGATCATCCTGGTCGGCCACGTGACGAAGGAAGGCGCGCTCGCCGGCCCGCGCGTGCTGGAGCACATCGTCGACACGGTGCTGTATTTCGAGGGCGACACCCACAGCAGCTTCCGGCTGGTGCGCGCGATCAAGAACCGCTTCGGCGCGGTCAACGAGATCGGCGTGTTCGCGATGACCGAGAAGGGGCTGAAGGGCGTCGCGAACCCGAGCGCGATCTTCCTGTCGACGCACGGCGAGCCGGTGGCCGGCTCCTGCGTGCTGGTCACGCTGGAGGGCACGCGGCCGCTGCTGGTCGAGATCCAGGCGCTGGTCGACTCCGGCGGCCCGAGCCCGCGGCGCCTGAGCGTCGGCCTCGACCGCGACCGCCTCGCGATGATGCTGGCGGTGCTGCACCGCCACGCCGGCATCGCCTGCCTCGACCAGGACGTGTTCGTCAATGCGGTGGGCGGCGTGCGCATCAGCGAGCCGGCCGCCGACCTGGCGGTGATGCTCGCGATCCAGAGCAGCCTGCGCGGGCGGCCGCTGCCGCGCGGCTTCATCGCGTTCGGCGAGGTCGGGCTGGCCGGCGAGGTGCGGCCGGCGCCGCGCGGCCAGGAGCGCCTGAAGGAGGCGGCGAAGCTCGGCTTCAGCGTGGCCGTCGTGCCGAAGGCCAATGCGCCGAAGAAGGCGATCGAGGGGTTGACCATCCACCCGGTCGAGCGCATCGAGGAGGCGATCGACCTGCTGCGCAGCTTGAGCTGACGCTGCGCAAGGCCTCTCACGGGGCTCGGCCGCCGTGGGGCCAAACAAGAGCTATTATCATTTGCATCGGGCGGCTGTCGCCCTGCCGTGATCGTCCTCTGGTTTGTCCGCCCCCGCCCGTATGACCGCTCCCCGACTTTCCGACCTGCCCGCCGGTGCCCGTGGCACCGTCATCGGCCTGCGCGCCGAGGGCTCGCCCGATCCGCAGATGCTGCACCGCCTGAGCGAGCTGGGCTTCCTGCCCGGTGAGCCGGTGCAACTGCTGCGCCGCGGTCCCGGCGGGCGCGAGCCGCTCGCGGTGCAGATCGGCGAGACCTTCTTCGCGCTGCGCAAGATCGAGGCGCAGTGCGTCGAGGTGAACGTCGAAGGGCTGCCGACATGAGCGCCGAGGCCCTTCGCATCGCCCTCGTCGGCAACCCGAACTGCGGCAAGACGGCCCTCTTCAACCTGCTGACCGGCGCGCGCCAGAAGGTCGCGAACTACGCCGGCGTCACCGTCGAGCGCAAGGTCGGCAGCGCGACGCTGCGCAACGGCCGCACGGTGTCGGTGATCGACCTGCCCGGGGCGTACAGCCTGACGCCGGCCACGCCCGACGAAGAGGTCACCCGCGAGATGGTGATGGGCCTGCGCGCCGGCGAGGCCGCGCCCGATGCGCTGGTCGCGGTGGTCGACGCCACCAACCTGCCGATGAACCTGCGCCTGGTGCTCGAGCTGCGCCGCCTCGGCCGGCCGATGATCGTCTCGCTGAACATGGCCGACGTGGCGCGCGCGCGCGGGCTGCAGATCGACGTGGCGAAGCTGTCGGCCGAGCTCGGCGTGCCGGTCGTCGAGACCGTCGCGGTGCAGAGCCGCGGCCACGAGGCGCTGCTGGCCCAGCTCGAGAAACAGGCCGAATGGCCGACGCCGCCGGCCGTCGCCGACACGCCGACGCTGCCCGAGCTGCAGCGCGAGGTGCGCCGCATCCTGGCGGTCGCGGTGCCCGGCGCGATGCAGTTCAAGCGCTTCAACCACCGCATCGACGCGGTGGTGATGCACCCGGTGTGGGGCCTGGTGCTGCTGGCGGCGCTGCTGTTCCTGATGTTCCAGGCGGTGTTCTCGTGGGCCAACGTGCCGATGGACGCCATCAAGGACGGCATGGCCGCGGCCGGCGAGTTCCTGAGCGCGCACATGGCCGACGGCCCGTTGCGCAGCCTGCTGGTCGACGGCGTGATCGCGGGCGCCGGCAGCGTGCTGGTGTTCCTGCCGCAGATCCTGATCCTGTTCCTGTTCATCCTGGTGCTGGAAGACTCGGGCTACCTGCCGCGCGCCGCGTTCCTGCTCGACACCGTGATGGGCAAGGTCGGCCTGTCGGGCCGCGCCTTCATCCCGCTGCTGTCGAGCTTCGCCTGCGCGATCCCCGGCATCATGGCCACGCGCACCATTCCGAACTGGCGCGACCGGCTCGCCACCATCATGGTCGCGCCGCTGATGACCTGCTCGGCCCGGCTGCCGGTCTACGCGCTGCTGATCGGCGCCTTCGTGCCGAAGCGCAGCGTCGGCTGGTTCAACCTGCAGGGCGTGACGCTGTTCGTGCTGTACGTGGCCGGCGTGCTGTCGGCGATGGCGGTGGCCTGGGTGCTCAAGCGCACCTGGATGAAGAGCAGCTACCAGCCGCTGATGCTGGAACTGCCGCCGTACCGGGTGCCGAACGTCCGCAACCTCGCGATCGGCCTGTGGGAGCGGGCGCGCATCTTCCTGCGCCGCGTCGGCACGATCATCTTCGCGCTGACGGTGGTGCTGTGGTTCCTGTCGAGCTTCCCCGGGCCGCCCGATGGCGCCACCGGCCCGGCCATCCAGTACAGCCTGGCGGGTTACCTCGGTCGCGCGCTCGAAGTGATCTTCGCGCCGATCGGCTTCAACTGGCAGATCTCGATCGCGCTGGTGCCGGGACTGGCCGCACGCGAAGTGGCGGTCGGTGCGCTCGGCACGGTGTATGCGATGTCGGCGGCCGGCGAGGTGGCCGATTCGCTGGCGCCGGTCATCGCGCAGAGCTGGTCGATCGCGACCGCCTACTCGCTGCTCGCCTGGTACGTGTTCGCGCCGCAGTGCATGTCGACGCTCGCGGTGGTGCGCCGCGAGACCAACTCGTGGCGCTACCCGCTGATCATGGCGGGCTACCTGTTCGCGCTCGCCTACGTCGCATCGTTCATCACCTACCGCGCCACCTTGTGGCTCGGTGCCTGAACCGGGAGGTCCGCCATGCAAGACCTGATCGTCGGATTGATCGTCCTCGGCTGCTTCGGCTACGCGGTCAACGCGCTGATGCCGGCGGCGCTGCGCCGCACGGTCGCCGGGCGCCTCGCCCGCTGGCCGTCGTGGCCGGCGCCGATCGCGCAACGCCTGCAGCGCGCCGCGCAGGTGCCGGCCGGTTGCGGCTGCGACGGCTGCGACGTGCCCGCGAAGACGGCCGCGGCGGCGCAGGCCGGCAAGGCGCAGACGATCCGCATCCACCGGCGTTCCTGAGCGGTTCGTAGTCCAATGGCGGCATGCGACTGGCCGCCCTCTCCGACATCCACGGCAACCTGCCCGCGCTCGATGCGGTGCTGGCCGACATCGCCACCACCGGCGCCGACCTGGCGGTCAACCTCGGCGACATCCTGTCCGGCCCGCTGTGGATCACCGAGACCGCCGAGCGGCTGATGGCGCTCGGCCTGCCGACGATCCGCGGCAACCATGAGCGCCAGGTGCTGGTGCCGGATGTCGCGGCGATGGGGGCTTCCGATGCGTTCGCCGCCGAACGCCTGCTGCCGCAGCACCGGGCGTGGCTCGCCGGGTTGCCGGCCACGCTGCAGCTGTCGGACGAGGTGTTCTGCTGCCACGGCACGCCCGGCAGCGACCTCGTCTACTTCCTCGAATCGGTCGATCCCGGCGGCCTGCGGCCGGCCACGCTCGCCGAGGCGACAGCGCGCGCCGGCGCTGCCCAGCAAGGCGTGGCGCACGGTGTGATCCTGTGCGGCCACACCCATGTGCCGCGTGGGCTGCGGCTGGCGGATGGGCGGCTCGTCGTCAACCCCGGCAGCGTCGGCCTGCAGGCCTACGACGACGACCATCCGCACCCGCACGTCGTCGAGAACGGCACGCCGCACGCCCGCTATGCGCTGCTGACGCGCCGCCCCGCCGGCTGGCAGGTCGAATGGCGCGCCGTGCCCTACGACGCCGAACCGGCCGCGCAGCGGGCCGATCGACACGGCCGCCCGGACTGGGCCGCCGCGCTGCGAACCGGCTTCGTTGTGGAAACTGCACAGGCGAGTGCCCCGATCCGCCCCGTAACATCGCGCGCATGAATCCAATCGTCGGGTGGGGCCTCGCGGTGATCGCGGTGGCGGCAGCGTGGCAGGCCTATGGCTGGCAGGGCGTCGTGATGGCTGCGTCGGTCATCGTGTTCTGGCTGCTGATCCAGTTCAGCCGCGCGCTGCGCGTGATGAAGAACGCCGGCGAGGCGCCGGTCGGCCACGTCGGCAGCACCGTGATGCTGAACTCGAAGCTGAGTGCGGGCCTGACGATGATGCAGGTGGTGACGATGACGCGCAGCCTCGGCCGCAGGATCGATCCCGACGGCGACACCTGGGCCTGGGCCGACGACGGCGGCAGCGAGGTCACGCTGGAGTTCAAGGGCGGCAAGCTCGCGAAGTGGACGCTGGTGCGGCCCGCTCCCGAGGCTGCGGCGGACCCCGCGGACCCGGTCGATCCGGCCAATCCGTAAAATCGCCTGCTTTCAGTCTGATTTCCTCAGCCTCATTCCCCACACAGGAGCCTGCCATGTCGATGGCCGATCGCGACGGAAAAATCTGGATGGACGGGCAACTGGTGGACTGGCGCGACGCCAAGATCCACGTGCTCAGCCACACGCTGCACTACGGGTGCGGTGCCTTCGAGGGCGTGCGCGCCTACAAGACGGCCAACGGCACGGCGATCTTCCGGCTGCGCGAGCACACCGAGCGGCTCTTCAACAGCGCGAAGATCCTGCGCATGAAGATCCCGTTCTCGCTGCAGGAGGTGATGGACGCGCAGCGCACCGTGGTGCGTGAGAACCAGCTCGAGAGCTGCTACCTGCGCCCGCTGACCTGGATCGGCTCCGAGAAGCTGGGCGTGAGCCCGAAGGGCAACCAGATCCACCTGATGGTCGCCGCCTGGTCCTGGGGCGCCTACCTGGGCGAAGAAGGCCTGAAGCGCGGCATCCGCGTGAAGACCAGCAGCTACACCCGCCACCACGTCAACATCACGATGACGCAGGCCAAGGCGGTCAGCAACTACACGAACTCGATCCTCGCGAACATGGAAGCCACCGAGGACGGCTACGACGAGGCGCTGCTGCTCGATGCCTCCGGCTTCGTCAGCGAAGGCGCCGGCGAGAACATCTTCGTGATCAAGAACGGCGTGGTCTACACGCCCGACCTGTCGGCCGGGGCGCTGAACGGCATCACCCGCAACACGATCTTCGCGATCTGCAACGACCTGGGCCTGAAGCTGGTCGAGAAGCGCATCACCCGCGACGAGGTCTACATCAGCGACGAGGCCTTCTTCACCGGCACCGCCGCCGAGGTGACGCCGATCCGCGAGCTCGACCGCATCGAGCTCGGCAGCGGCTCGCGCGGGCCCATCAC
>NZ_JBFUCB010000113.1:0-13127 GCF_056405435.1 Rhizobacter sp. P1_G5
CGCTTCGCCACCGGCGCCCAGCCGGCGCGCGCCACGGGCGGCGCCTTCGCCGCCGGCCTGTCCACCGGGCGCCTCACCTGCTTCGGCAGCGCCGGCGTCGGCCTGGCCGCGCGCGAGCTTGCCGCCGGCCTGCGTGTTCGGGGCCGGCAGGTTCAGCCCGGCCAGCCAGTTGCCGATCGACGGGTCGAGCCCGGTCGATGCCTCGGCGCTATCGGATGCGGTGGCATCGGTGGTTTCAGTGGCCGCCTCGGCGTCGGCCGGGGCCGCGCTGTCGGGGGTCTTCTTGCCGGCTTGCGGGCGCTCGGCATCCGCGGCGCGCGCAGGCATCTGCGCGGCCTTCGGCGCCGCAGGCGCTTGAGGCGCGGCCGGCTTGGTGGTCGGTGCACGCGGTGCGGCAGGCGCCGGTGCCGCAGCGGCCGGCGTCGCCTGGGCCTGCTGGCGCTGCTTCAGCATCTGCGAGAAGGCATTGGCCTGCGGCGCGTCGGGCGACGGCGCAGGGGCCGGCGCGACGGCCAGCGGGTTGTTCGCGGAAAAGATCGGCAAGGACGACGACACGGCGGACATGGAAGTGCCTGGGCGTTGATTCAGCGGTGGATCGGAAAACTCGGCAGACTCGGATGCGAACGCGTCAGACCACCGGCGAAGCACCCGCCTGGCTCAGCCGGTTCCACGCGGCGCGCGCAGCGAACTCATCGGTCTGCTTCTGCTCGCGGCGGTCGGCCACCAAGCGCAGCTCCTGCAGCCGGCGCTCCAGCAGCTTGCGCACCGAGGCGACGCGCATCTCCTGCTCGATCAGCAGCTGCAGCACGCGCTCGACGCGACCCTGCGCATGCGTCACGACGCGCTGCTGCTGGTCGATCGCCAGCGTCAGCCGCTGCATGAAGCCCTGGTAGTGCTGCATCACGTCCATCGAGCTGCTGCGGCTGAACTGCTCGCGAAAGCGCGCCTCGTACTCGCCGCGGTAGCTCGCCAGCTGCTCGGCCTGCGCCAGCGCCGCGGCCTGCGCATCGGCGGCACGGCGCGATTCGGCCATCGCCGCATCGCGTTCGCGTTCGGCCTGGCCCAGCAGCGCCATCAGCGGTTCAATCGAACGATCGTTGCTCATCGAGGTACTCCTTCAATCGTCGTGATCAGGTGCCGAACAACTTGCGGAGATCCCGCACGCTGTTGTTCAGGCTGGCCGGTTTGTTCATGCCTTGCTGCAGCAGCTCGACCATCGGGCCGTGCAGCTTGACGGCGGCGTCGAGCTCGCTGTCGTGGCCGGGCGAATACGCGCCCAGCTGGATCAGGTCGCGCGCCTTCGTGTACTTCGCGCTCAGCTGGCGGAAACGCCGCGCCGCGTCGATGTGCTCCTGCGGGCTCACGTTGTTCATCACCCGAGAGATCGAGCGCTCGACGTCGATCGCCGGGTAGTGGCCGGCCTCGGCCAGCTCGCGCGACAGCACGATGTGGCCGTCCAGGATGCCGCGCSCCGCATCGGCGATCGGGTCCTGCTGGTCGTCGCCTTCGCTCAGCACGGTGTAGAACGCGGTGATCGAGCCGACGCCGTGGATGCCGTTGCCGCTGCGCTCCACCAGCTGCGGCAGCTTCGCGAAGCAGCTCGGCGGGTAGCCCTTGGTCGCAGGCGGCTCGCCGATCGCGAGCGCGATCTCGCGCTGCGCCATCGCGAAGCGGGTCAGCGAATCCATCAGCAGCAGCACGTGCTGGCCGCGGTCGCGGAAATGCTCGGCGATCGCGGTCGCGTAGCTCGCGCCCTGCAGCCGCGTGAGCGGCGGCRCATCGGCCGGCGCGGCCACGACGACCGAGCGGCGCAGGCCCTCTTCGCCGAGGATGTCCTCGATGAATTCCTTCACTTCGCGGCCGCGCTCGCCGATCAGGCCGACCACGATCACGTCGGCCGCGGTGTAGCGCGCCATCATCCCGAGCAGCACCGATTTGCCGACGCCGGTGCCGGCGAACAGCCCGATGCGCTGGCCGCGGCCCACCGTCAGCATCGCGTTGATCGCGCGCACGCCGGTGTCCAGCGGCTGGCGGATCGGGTCGCGGTCCATCGCGTTGATCGGGCGGCGGATCAGCGGCTCGTTGTGCACGCTGCCGAGCGGGCCCTTGCGGTCCATCGGCAGGCCCTGCGAATCGACGACGCGGCCGAGCAGCCCGTCGCCCATCGGCAGGTGCAGCGTGCGGTCTTCGCTGCGCCGCCATTGGTGTTGCGTCGCGCCCAGCAGCAGCGGCACGATCGGCGACGGCCGCGGCACGACGCGCGCGCCGCTCGCCAGGCCGTGGATCTCGCCGGTGGGCATCAGGTAGGCGCGATCGCCCGAGAAGCCGACCACCTCGGCCAGCACCGGCGGCTGGCCGTCCATGCGCACCTCGCAGACCGAGCCGACCGGCACGCGCAGCCCGGCGGCCTCGAGCACCAGGCCGGCCACGCGCACCAGCGTGCCCTGGGTCTCCAGCGGCATCGCGCTCGCCGAGAAGTTCTCCAGGTCGCCGAGGTAGCGCTGCCACTTGTCCGTCGTGGACACCGCCTTGGCTTCTTGCGGGGAGGTGATCATGCGGCTTCACCGTCCTCTTCGATCTCGGGCAGCGGCGCGTCGTCGCCGTCCCATTCCTGCTCGCAACCGAGCGAGGCGGCGACCCGGCGCCAGCGCGCCTCGAGCGTCGCGTCGATCACGCCGATGTCGGATTCGACCAGGCAGCCGCCGCGCAGCACCTCGGGGTCGGACAGCAGGCGCGCGCCGCGCGCGGACAGCACGTCGGCCGCACCCTGGGCGACCAGCGCGTGGTCGTCCGGGTGCACGCGCACGGTGATGTGGCGGGCGCTCAGCAGCAGCGTGTCGACCGCCTCGGTCGCGACCACCGCGACCAGCTCGGGCTTCATGCTCAGCTCGCTGCGCACCATCTGCTTGGCCAGTTGCGTGGCGGTGACGGCCAGCGCGCGCGCCATGTCCTGCTGCAGGTCGTCGAGCTGCTGGCCGAAGCCCTGCACGATCGCGCCGACCTGCGCGGTGACCTGCGCGGCGTAGCTCTGCTTGAAGCCGTCGAGCGCGACCAGGCCGTCGCGGTAGCCGTCCTGATAGCCGGTCTGGCGCACCTGCTTGAGCTGCGCCATCAGTTCGTCGGCCGGGTTCGGCGGCGGCGGGGCCGGCGGCGCGGGGCGTTGCACGCCGGCGCTCGACGCCTCGGGGCCGCCGGACAGCGAGCCCGGGTTCCACGCCGCGAACGAGCTCAGCTCCTCGCGCGGGATGAAGCGGCTGTAGTTGCTGGTCGGCTTCGCGCCGGCCGGCGGCGGCACCTGCCGCGGGCCGTTCGGCTTAGAGGAACTGGTCATCACCGCCGCCTCCGAGCACGATCTGGCCTTCGTCGCTCAGGCGACGCACGATCTTCAGCATTTCCTTCTGCTCGGCCTCGACCTCGCTCACGCGCACCGGGCCGCGCGATTCCAGGTCTTCGCGCAGCGTCTCGGCGGCGCGCGTGGACATGTTGCGGAACACCTTCTCGCGCATCTCCGGCGTCGCGCCCTTCAGCGCGATCACCAGCGACTCGGACTGCACTTCCTTCAGCACCAGCTGGATGCCCTTGTCGTCGACCTTCTCCAGGTCGTCGAAGGTGAACATGTTGTCCATGATCTTCTGGGCCAGCTCGTTGTCGGCCTCGCGCACGTAGTCGAGCACCGCGGTCTCGATGCTGCCGCCCAGCAGGTTGATCATCTCGGCCGCGGTCTTCACGCCGCCGAGCGAGGCCTTGCGCAGCTTGTCGCCGCCGGCCAGCACCTTGCTCATCACGTCGTTCAGGTCCTTCAGCGCCGACGGCTGGATGCCGTCGAGCGTGGCGATGCGCACCACCACCTCGTTGCGCTGGCGCTCGGTGAAGCACTTCAGCACCGACGAGGCCTGGTCGAAATCGAGGTGCACCAGGATCGCTGCGACGATCTGCGGGTGCTCGTTGCGCAGCAGCTCGGCCACCGAGCTCGCGTCCATCCACTTCAGGCTCTCGATGCCGCTGGTGTCGCCGCCCTGCAGGATGCGGTCGATCAGCAGGTTGGCCTTGTCGTCGCCGAGCGCCTTGCGCAGCACGCTCTTGATGTATTCGTCGTTGTCGGTGACGAGCAGGCTCTGCTCCTGTGCCTGGGTGGCGAAGCGCTCCAGCACCGTCTCCACGCGGTCGCGCGGGATGGTCTTCATCCTGGCGATGGTCTCGCCGAGGCCCTGCACCTCTTTCGGCGTGAGGTGCTTGAACACCTCGGAGGCTTCCTCCTCGCCGAGCGACATCATCAGGATTGCCGCGTCTTCCAGTCCCTTGGCGTCCATCGTGTTCCGTTCCGTTGTTCTTGTGGGGGCCGGGCGTCAGGCGGCTTCGCCGCTGACCCAGTCGCGCACGATGCTGGCCACTGCGGCGGGGTTGTCCTTGGCGTAGGCGCGGGCGGCGATCAGCGTYGGGCTGATGCGCGGCGCCTCGAGCATCGGCAGTTTCGCGTCGGCTTCGTGGCCGAGCTTCGGCAGAGACTCGGCATCGTCGACCATCGCATTCAGCGTGTTGCCGCGCGCATCGGCCGGCGACACCGGCTGCGGCAGCGCAGCCTTCAGGGCCGGGCGGATCAGGCCGAACACGATCACCATCGCGACCAGGGCCAGCGAGGCCGGCACCGCGGCGGCGCGCAGCATGTCCAGCGTCTGCGGCTGCTTCCAGATCGGCGTGGTGTCGGGCTCGATCTTCTCGATGCGGAACGGCGCGTTGATGACCTTCACCGAATCGCCACGCTCCTGCTTGAAGCCGATGCTCTCGCGCACCAGCACGTTGAGCTTCTCGATCTCGTCGGGCGTCAGCGGCACGGTGGTGGTCTTGCCCTTGGCGTCGGTCACGCTGCGGTGGTTGACGACCACGGCGGCGTTCAGGCGCTTGACGGTGCCGGTGGCGTTGCGCGTCACGCGCACGGTCTTGTCGATCTCGTAGTTGGTGACCGCTTCCTTGCGGCTGTTGGTGTTGCTGGCAGCGCCGTTCTGCGCGGTCTGCAGCGGCTGGGCGGCGCCCGTCACCGGGGCGGTCGCCGGCACCGGCGGCTGGTTCGACGCGGCCCCGGGAATGCCGGTGGCGCCGGCCCCGCTCTGGCCCATCTGCTCGCTGCTCTGCTGGCTGCGCACGCTGGCCTGCGCGTTCTCGCCCTGGTTGGGCTTGAACTCCTCGGCGGTGGACTCGACCTGCGAGAAGTCGATGTCGGCGGTGACCTGCGCGCGCAGGTTGTCGCGGCCGATCACCGGCTCGAGGATGTCGAGGATGCGCTTGTTGTAGCTGGCCTCGATCTGGTTCACGTACTGCAGCTGCTGCGCGTCGAGGCCGGCGCCGTTGGTGGCGTCGTTGGCGGCCGAAAGCAGCGTGCCGGTCTGGTCGAGCACGCTGACGGCCTTCGGGTTCATCTCGGGCACGCTGGACGACACCAGGTGCACGATGCCGGCGACCTGCGAGCGGTCGAGCGTGCGGCCGGGGTGCAGCGTCAGCATCACCGAGGCGCTGGGCTTCTGCTGTTCGCGGAAGAAGCCGTTCTGGTTCGGCAGCGCCAGGTGCACGCGGGCGTTCTGCACGGCCGACATCGCCATGATCGAGCGGGTCAGCTCGCCTTCGAGGCCGCGCTGGAAGGTCAGGCGCTCCTGGAACTGGGTCTGGCCGAACTTGGCGCCGTCCATCAGCTCGAAGCCGACGATCGAGCCCTTGGGCAGCCCGGCCGACGCGAGCTTCAGGCGCAGGTCGTGAACTTGTGCCGCCGGCACGAGGATCGCGCCGCCGCCATCGGAATAGCGGTACGGCACGTTCATCTGCGACAGCTGGGCGATGATCGCGCCGCCGTCCTTCTCGGACAGGTTGGCGTACAGCACCTTGTAGTCACCCTGGCTGCTCCACAGCGTGATGGCAGCCAGCACGGCGATCAGCGCCGCGATGCCGAGGCCCAGGCTCGCCTTGCTCCTGGCGGGCAGCGCGGCCAGGCGCGCGCCGAAACCGGCCGGGGCGGCAAGCTGGTTGGCATTGGCAAGGGTGACCGCGTTGTCCATGTTGTTCGCTTGAGGTAGACGGGCACAGGCCGCCTGAATGAAGCGATTATTTGGAAACTTGAGGTTTCAATTGCGTTGAACAGCCGGGGAAACGGCCCGCAGTTCGCCCCATCCGCTTTCAGGGTCTTGTCTACAGTTCGACTCCATGGACGTCACCCTCAAGCCCTTCAACTTCGCGCAGGCAGCGGCCCGTGCGGGGATGAACCCGAACGGCACGCCGCTGGTCAACAGCAGCAAGGCCACCGAGGGCGCGGGCTTCCAGCAGGCGCTGACGCAGGCGCTGCGCTCGGTGAGCGATTCGCAGCTGAAGTCCGACGAGATGCAGCGCCAGGTGTCGCTGGGCAACCCGACGGTGAGCCTGGAGGAGACGATGGTCGCGATGCAGAAGTCGCAGATCGGTTTCCAGGCCACGCTGCAGGTGCGCAACCGGCTGGTGCAGGCTTACTCCGACATCATGAACATGTCGGTGTAACGGCCTGTTTCAAGACGGTTCCGTGACGAAGTAGACGATCCACGGTCACCCCCCATTCGCGTGTACCCGAAGGCGCAAGCGCCGGAACTTCGGGACAATCGGTGGTTGCCATCCGATGCCGTTGCGGCATCTCACCGTTGGACTGCTGTTTGAAATCCGCGTTTGCCATTCCGGGGCTGCTCGTCGCAACCCTCGTGACCTGCCTGCCCGCCCATGCCGACGACGCCGTCGAGCAGATGGTGGCCGGCATCGATGCCGTCCTGTTCGTCTGCACGCCGGTCGATCCGAAGAGCATGAAGCCGGGGGTGGAGATGCTGCAGCAGCTGGCGGCCAAGACCAAGTCGGACCTGTCCGCCGTGCGCAAGAGCGACGGCTACCGCGCCACCTACAACTCCGAGGTGAACCGGATGCTGTCGATGCCGGCGAAGGACAAGCTGGCGACCTGCCAGCGAGCCTTCTGACCGGCAGAAGTCCTTACTTCAGCGCCTTGTAGCGCAGGCGCTTGGGCTTGGCGCCCTCTTCGCCCAGGCGGCGCTTCTTGTCGGCCTCGTACTCCTGGTAGTTGCCGTCGAAGAACACCCACTTCGAATCGCCTTCACAGGCGAGGATGTGCGTCGCGATGCGGTCCAGGAACCAGCGGTCATGGCTGATCACCATGATGCTGCCGGCGAACTCGAGCAGCGCGTCTTCGAGCGCGCGCAGCGTTTCGACGTCGAGGTCGTTCGACGGTTCGTCGAGCATCAGCACGTTGCCGCCCTGCGCCAGCGTCTTCGCCAGGTGCAGGCGCCCGCGCTCGCCGCCCGACAGGCTGCCCACCAGCTTCTGCTGGTCATTGCCCTTGAAATTGAAGCGGCCGATGTAGGCGCGCGACGGCATCACGAACTTGCCGACGATGATGTTGTCGAGCCCGCCCGACACGTCCTGCCACACGGTCTTGTCGGCTTCGAGCGATTCGCGGCTCTGCTCGACGAAGGCCATCTTCGCGGTCGGGCCGATCTTCACGGTGCCCGAATCCGGCTGCTCCTTGCCGGCGATCATGCGGAACAGCGTCGACTTGCCKGCGCCGTTSGGGCCGATGATGCCGACGATCGCGCCGGCCGGCACCTTGAAGCTCAGGTCGTCGATCAGCACGCGGTCGCCGAAGCTCTTGCTGACGTTGCTGAACTCGATCACCTCATGGCCCAGGCGATCGGACACCGGAATGAAGATCTCGTTGGTCTCGTTGCGCTTCTGGTAGTCGACGTCGCTCAGTTCCTCGAAGCGGGCCAGGCGCGCCTTGCTCTTGGCCTGGCGGCCCTTCGGGTTCTGGCGCACCCACTCCAGCTCCTTCTTCATCGCCTTGGTGCGCGCGTCCTCGGTCTTCTGTTCCTGCTCGAGGCGCTGTTCCTTCTGGTCGAGCCAGGTGCTGTAGTTGCCCTTGTACGGAATGCCGCGGCCGCGGTCGAGTTCGAGGATCCACTCGGCCGCGTTGTCGAGGAAGTAGCGATCGTGGGTGATGGCCACCACGGTGCCGCTGAAGCGGCTCAGGAACTGCTCCAGCCAGTCSACCGAYTCGGCGTCCAGGTGRTTGGTGGGYTCGTCRAGCAGCAGCATGTCGGGCYKGGACAGCAGCAGGCGGCACAGSGCSACGCGGCGCTTYTCGCCGCCCGACAGCTTGCCGACCACSGCCTCCCAGGGCGGCAGGCGCAGCGCATCGGCCGCGATCTCGAGCTGCAGGTCGGTGTTCTCGCTGCCGGCGGCGGCGATGATGGCTTCGAGCTCGGCCTGCTCGGCGGCCAGCGCGTCGAAATCGGCATCGGGCTCGGCGTATTCGGCATACACCTCGTCGAGGCGCTTCTTGGCGGCCAGCGAGCCGCCCAGGCCTTCCTCGACCGCCTCGCGCACCGTCTGGTCGGGCGCCATCACCGGCTCCTGCGGCAGGTAGCCGATGCGCAGGTTGGGCATCGGCGTGGCCTCGCCTTCGATGTCCTTGTCGATGCCGGCCATGATCTTCAGCAGCGTGCTCTTGCCGGAACCGTTCAGGCCGAGCACGCCGATCTTGGCGCCGGGGAAGAAGCTGAGGGAGATGTCCTTGAGGATCTGGCGCTTGGGCGGGACGATCTTGCCCACGCGGTTCATCGTGAATACGTACTGAGCCATGGCGTGTGGTCCTGGAGAGCGGGAAGAGCGGGAGGTGAAGCTGGAATGGCCGGCCGCAGAACGCGGCGCCAACGTCGTATTGTCGCCGCTCCGCGAACCGCCCTGCCCGGGTGCCCCGATGAAGCCGGCCGCGACCCGGCAGTTCCGCCGATGAAATCGCGTTCAGCAGGTAGAATCCGCCCACCAGCGCAGACACCAGTCACTTCGCTGCCGTCATCCCTGACCTGAGCCTCGCGCTCACCTCATCGTCTGCCTGCGACTGGCGCCGAAGTACTCGGCGACGGGCCGATCTCCTGATGGATCCCCATGTCTTTTGACACCCTCGGCCTGTCCGAGCCCCTGCTGCGTGCCGTTCACGAACAGGGCTACACCGTTCCCACTCCCATCCAGGCACAGGCCATCCCGGCCGTGCTGTCCGGCGGCGACCTGCTCGCCGGCGCCCAGACCGGCACCGGCAAGACCGCCGGCTTCACGCTGCCGATGCTGCAGCGCCTGTCGGCCAAGCCGGCGGTGCGCGACGCACGCGGCAAGCTGCCGATCCGCGCCCTGATCCTGACCCCCACGCGCGAACTCGCGGCGCAGGTCGAAGAGAGCGTGCGCACCTACGGCAAATACCTGCAACTCACCTCGATGGTGATGTTCGGCGGCGTCGGCATGCAGCCGCAGATCGACCGCCTGCGCAAGGGCGYCGACATCCTGGTGGCCACGCCCGGCCGCCTGCTCGACCACCACCAGCAGCGCACGCTCGACCTGAGCCACGTCGAGATCTTCGTGCTCGACGAAGCCGATCGCATGCTCGACATGGGCTTCATCCACGACATCAAGAAGGTGCTGGCCATCGTGCCGGCGCAGAAGCAGAGCCTGCTGTTCTCGGCCACCTTCAGCGACGAGATCAAGACGCTCGCCGACCGCCTGCTGAACAAGYCGGCGCTGATCGAGGTGGCGCGCCGCAACCAGACCAACGACGCGATCGCGCAGAAGGTGCACCCGGTCGGCCGCGAGATGAAGAAGGAGCTGCTGACGCACCTGATCAAGTCGAACGACTGGAACCAGGTGCTGGTCTTCACGCGCATGAAGCACGGTGCGAACCGGCTGGTCGAGCACCTGCTGAAGCAGGACATCAGCGCGATGGCGATCCACGGCAACAAGAGCCAGAGCGCGCGCACCAAGGCGCTGGCCGACTTCAAGACCGGCGACCTGCAGGTGCTGGTGGCGACCGACATCGCAGCGCGCGGCATCGACATCGACCAGCTGCCGCACGTCGTCAACTTCGAGCTGCCGAACGTGCCCGAGGACTACGTGCACCGCATCGGCCGCACCGGCCGCGCGGGTGCGCAGGGCGAGGCGGTGTCGCTGGTGTGCGTCGACGAGAACGGCTTCCTGCGCGACATCGAGAAGCTGATCAAGCGCGAGATCCCGAAGGAGAACGTGCCGGGCTTCGAGCCGAGTGCCAATGAGCGCCCCGAGCCGATCGTGCTCGGCCGCATGGTGATCGGCGAAGGCGCCGGCCGCGGTGGCCATCGGCATGCCGGTGGTGGCGGTGGTGGTGGCCGTGGTGCGGGTGGTGGCGGTGGCCACGGCGGTGGCGGCGGCCGCGGGCGCGACAGCCGCGGCGGTGGTGGATCGGCCCCCGCGCGATCCGGCGCTGGCGGTGGTAGCAACGGTGGCGGCCAGGGCCGCACCGGTGGCGGCCAGGCACCCGCTCCGTCGGCCGCGCGTCCGAGCGGCCCGCGTCCGCAGCAGCCGGGCAATGGTCCGCGCCGCGAAGGCGGCGCCAAGCCGGCCCCGCGTCTGACCCAGCCCAAACGCTGAAGTCTCGGCTGTCTGTCAGTTGCCGAGGGAGTCGGCACTCACAGACAGCCTGATTTGTATCCAGTTGTTCGGCGAGTGGCGGGCTGCGCCTGCAAGCTGACGCGTCTGGATACATCTCGAGCCGTCATGGGGCGTACCGTCGACGCCCGCCCATTCGACTCGAGAGACACACCCCATGGACAGCACCTGGCATACGGCCTGGCAAGGGCCGGACATCGTCGTTTTTCATGACGATGCCGAAGTCGACCGCTTCAAGGCCGCCGACGTTCAGCGCGTGATCTTCGTGCAGCACGGCAGCGGCGAACACCTGGGCGACCTGTCGTACTCGGTGGTGGAGCTCCCCGATGAATTCCTGCTGCTGCCGGCGAACACCGGTTTTGCCGGACGCGTGCATTTCGAGCGGCTGGCCTTCTGGGCCGACAAGCGCTGCGTCTACTGGGGCCATGAATCGCACGCACCGTTGCCCGGCCGGCTGCGCCGCGGGCTGCGCCTGCTGAAGCCATCGCTGCCGGTGTTCGGCCGCGTGCCCCGTGCCGAGCTGAGCGACACGATTGCTCGCTGGACGCTGACCGGGCCGCAGACCTGGGACGAGCGCAAGTGGCAACGCATCGCGTCGAGCCGGCCGTTTGCGACCGCGGTGGAGGCGGCGAAGCCGCGGCTGAGGGCCTGATCGCCGGTACTTGAGGCGCCCCTGGCTTCGACTCACGTCGTGAGTCGAATCGAAAGAATGTTGTACATTCGACATCAAATGTTGTTGAATGACCAACATGCAAAGCAGTGAAGCACGGGACACCGGTGCATGAACACCGAGCTCATGTCCGAACTCCTCGGAGGCGCCGGTCGCTACAAGGCATTGCGCTGTCTTTTCGAGCATCCCGACAAGGGCTACGGGCCCCGTGAACTGGCCGCCGAGACCGGGGTGGACCCAGGCAATCTCTCGCGCTGGCTTCGCCGTTGGGCCGACATCGGCCTGCTGGAACGGCGCACGGGAATCCGGCAGACGCTCTACGCCGCCTCGATGAGCCCGGCACTCGCGCCATTGCGCGCGCTGCTCCAGCAGGACAACGAGGTCGTCCGCGTGCTTCGCGAACGCCTGGCTGAACTCGACGCCCCGGTCAGCGCCGCAGCCGTGTTCGGTTCCACGGCTCGAGGCGAAGCCCAGGCGGGCAGCGACATCGACCTGCTGCTCGTGACCGATGCCTCCCGCCTGCAGGCCCAGGCTCATTTCAAGGCGGCAGGCCGCACGCTCGGACGCGCGGTCAACGTGGTGACCTTCACAGCGAACCAATGGGCCGAAGCGAAACGATCGGGAGACGAGTTCGTCGCAGAAGTCTTGCGCAACCCCGTCATCACACTCCAGGGAGAGTTGAATGCTGCGCAAGGCTGAGGACTTCTACAACGAGGGAAGCAAGGTGTTCCACAGGGCGCCTGTGAACCGCACCTCCATCCAAGGCTGGATCGGAATCAGCAAAGGCAAGATTGCCGACGCCCAGCGCCAGGAGAATTCAACGACAACCCGCCTGGGGGCCGCCTACGACGCCATCCTCAATCTCAGCCTGGCCATCCTGTCCTCGCGCGGCTGGCGTGCCGGCGGTGCGGAGGGGCACCACGTGCAGACGCTCGAAGCAGCATGCGCATACGCCGGTGTGACCCAAGCTGTCTTCGACCAGCTCGATGCCATTCGCGACCTGCGCAACAACCAGTACCAGGGCATCGAGCCCAGCGAGACCGATGTAAAGCTTGCGTTGTCAGTGCTGGAGCGCCTGGTGCCTCAGTTGCTGCACCTGCTGTCCTCCTAAGACCCGCCCACAAAAAACCCGGCCTGAGCCGGGTTCCTTGTGCCTTTGGGCGCTGACGCCCGGAAAGCTGCCTGGATCTCAGGCGGCCTTCTTTTCAGCCTTCTTCTTGGCGGCCTTCTTGGCCGGCTTCTTGGCGGCCTTCTTGTCGGCAGCGGCCGGAGCCGCTTCCTTGGCAGCCGGGGCTGCAGCGGCCGGGGCCGAAGCAGCTTGGGCGAATGCGCCCAGCGAGAAGGTGGCGGCGATMAGCGCGGCGATGAGTTTGGTCATGGGGGGCTCCTTTGCAAAGGTCGAGCAACACGCTCGGGAGGCACAACGGCGGCTCGAGCACGCTCGTTGACGAAACCTCAGCGTTTATTTACGAACAGCGCATGAGCGTGACATTCGTCAAGCCGCAGCACCGGTGTGACGCAGCCATCGACCGGTTCCAGCAACGCCCACCAGTCGGACAAGGTTCGGGTTAACACCAGGGCCGCCAGCGCATCGCGCAAGGCCAGCGACTCGGTGCTGCCGACCTGCAGCCCGAGCGACCAATGCCGGTCCGACCACTCAGGCCGCCCGAGCGCCACGCACAAGCGCTGCCAGAACGGCAGCTCCAGCGCGCCGATTGCGAGGTGGCGGCCGTCGGCGGTGCGGTAGACGCCGTAGCACGGCGCACCGCCGGACAGCAGGTCGCGGCCCGGCACCGGCGCCCGGCCGGTCTGTGCGACCACCACGTCGGCCAGCACCTGGTGGCGGCGCACTTCATGGGTCATCGAGATGTCGACATGGCGCCCGGCGCCGCTGCGCTGCACCGCGAGCAAGGCGGCGAGGATGCCCGCCACCGCGGCCTGCGTGCCGCCCATCAGGTCGCCGATCTGGAAG
>NZ_JBFUCB010000114.1:0-13009 GCF_056405435.1 Rhizobacter sp. P1_G5
CAGTAGGTGGGCGTGCGCTTCGGATCGGTGACCCACAGGTCGACCATCGCGACCACGCAGGCCATCACGAGCAGCACCAGTTCCGGGTAGACGGCCAGCCAGTTCATGTCTTTGATCATCATTGCCGCCGCTTCAATTCAGTTTCGAGACGGCCACGTGCTTCAGCAGCTCGGTGACGCTGACGTGCATGGTGTCGGTAAAGGGCTTCGGGTACACGCCCATCCACAGCACGGCCACGGCCAGCAGGGCGAGCATCAGGAATTCGCGGGCGTTGATGTCTTCGAGGGCACGCACGTCCTCGTTGGCCACCGGGCCGAAATAGACGCGCTTGACCATCCACAGCGTGTAGGCCGCGCCGAACACCAGCGTGGTGGCCGCCAGTGCGCCGAGCCAGAAATTGGCCTTCACGGCACCGAGGATCACCATCCACTCGCCGACGAAACCGCCGGTGCCCGGCAGGCCGCAGTTGGCCATCGCGAACAGCACCGCGAACGTGGCGAACTTCGGCATCGTGTTGACGACGCCGCCGTAGCTCGAGATCTCGCGGGAGTGCACGCGGTCGTAGAGCACGCCGATGCACAGGAACATGGCCCCCGACACGAAGCCGTGCGAGATCATCTGCACCAGCGCGCCGGACACGCCCAGCTCGCTGAAGATGAAGAAGCCGAGTGTCGCGAAGCCCATGTGGGCGATCGACGAATAGGCCACCAGCTTCTTCATGTCCTGCTGCACCAGCGCGACCAGCCCGATGTAGACCACGGCGATCAGCGACAGCGCGATGATGAACCAGTCGTACGCATGGCTCGCGTCGGGCGCGATCGGCATCGAGAAGCGCAGGAAGCCGTAGGCGCCGAGCTTCAGCATGATGGCGGCCAGCACCACCGAGCCGCCGGTCGGCGCCTCGACGTGGGCATCGGGCAGCCAGGTGTGCACCGGCCACATCGGCACCTTGACCGCGAAGGCCGCGAAGAACGCGAAGAACAGCAACGTCTGCGTGTTCATGTTCAGCGGCAGCTTGTGCCACGCGRGGATCTCGAAGCTGCCGCCCGACTTGAAGTACAGGAAGATCAGCGCGATCAGCATCAGCAGCGAGCCGGCCAGCGTGTACAGGAAGAACTTGAACGCGGCGTACACCCGGCGCGGGCCGCCCCACACGCCGATGATGATGTACATCGGGATCAGCGTGGCCTCGAAGAACACATAGAACAGCAGGCCGTCGAGCGCGCTGAACACGCCGACCATGATCCCCGACAGGATCAGGAACGCGCCCATGTACTGGTTGACGCGCTCGGTGATCACCTGCCACGCGGCGATCACGACGATGATCGTGATGAAGGCGGTCAGCAGCACGAACCACACCGAGATGCCGTCGACCCCCAGGTGGTAGTGCACGTTCAGGCGCTCGATCCAGTCCAGGTTCTCCTGGAACTGCATCGCGGCGGTGCCGGCATCGAAGCCGGTGATCAGCGGAATCGTGACCGCGAAGCTCGCGATCGCGGCGACCAGCGCGATCCAGCGCACCGCATCGGCATGCTCGTCGCGGCCGACCAGCAGCAGGACGACGCCCGCGACGATCGGCAGCCAGATGGCAAGGCTCAACAAACCCATGTTCTTGTTCTCCGGTGCCGCTTTTACTTGCCGAACAGGCTGCCGGCCGCACTCATCAGCGGGCCCCACAGCTGCCAGGTCATCAGGAGGATCACGCCGAGGATCATCACCAGCGCATACCAGTAGAGGTAGCCGGTCTGCACGACGCGCACCACCGAGGCGAACGCGCCGACCGCACGCGCCGAGCCGTCGATCAGCACGCCGTCGATGATGCCGACGTCGCCGCCCTTCCACAGCCCGCGGCCCAGCAGGCGCGCGCCGGCCGACAGCACGCGCTCGTTGAACCAGTCGAAGAAGTACCGGTTCTCGAGCACGGTGTAGACGAAGCCGAACTTCGACTTGATCCACGCCGGAATGGCCGGCTTGACCATGTAGAACACGTAGGCGGTGACGACGCCGGCCAGCGCCAGCCAGAACGGCAGCGACGTGAGCCCGTGCAGCGCCATCGCGACGGCACCGTGGAACTCGTTCTTCATCTCTTCCATCGCCGGATGCTTTTCCGGGTTGATGAAGATCGAATCCTCGAAGAAGCCGCCGTACAGCATGCCCTGGATCGTCATGAAGCCGATCACGACCGACGGGATCGCCAGCAGCAGCAGCGGCGCGGTGACGACCCACGGCGATTCGTGCGGCACGTGCGGCTCGTGGTGGCCGTGCTCGTCGTGCCCATGCTCGTCATCGTGATGGTCGTGCTCGCCGGGGAACGGCTTGTGGCGGAAGTTCTCCTTGCCGTGGAAGACCAGGAAGTACATCCGGAACGAATAGAAGGCCGTCACGAACACGCCGACGATCACCGCGAAGTACGCGAAGCCGGCGCCCGGCAGGTGGCTCGCATGCACCGCCTCGATGATGCTGTCCTTCGAGTAGAAGCCCGAGAACAGCGGCGTGCCGATCAGCGCGAGCGACCCCAGCAGCGACGTGATCCACGTGATCGGCATGTACTTGCGCAGGCCGCCCATGTTGCGGATGTCCTGGTCGTGGTGCATGCCGATGATCACCGAGCCGGCCCCGAGGAACAGCAGCGCCTTGAAGAACGCGTGCGTCATCAGGTGGAACACCGCGACCGAGTAGGCCGAGGCACCCAGCGCCACCGTCATGTAGCCGAGCTGCGACAGCGTCGAGTACGCGACGACGCGCTTGATGTCGTTCTGGATGATGCCGAGGAAGCCCATGAACAGCGCGGTGATCGCACCGATCACCARCACGAAGCTCAGCGCCACGTCGGACAGCTCGAACAGCGGCGACATGCGCGCCACCATGAAGATGCCGGCCGTCACCATCGTCGCCGCGTGGATCAGCGCGGAGATCGGCGTCGGGCCTTCCATCGAGTCGGGCAGCCACACGTGCAGCGGCACCTGCGCGCTCTTGCCCATCGCACCGATGAACAGGCAGATGCAGGCCACCGTCAGCAGCATCCACTCGGTGCCGGGGAACACGGCCTTGGCCAGTTCGGGCGCCTTCGCGAAGATCTCGCTGTAGTTCAGCGTGTTGCCGAAGGCCAGCAGCAGGCCGATGCCGAGGATGAAGCCGAAGTCGCCGACCCGGTTCACCAGGAAGGCCTTCATGTTGGCGAACACCGCCGTCGGCCGCGTGAACCAGAAGCCGATCAGCAGGTACGACACCAGGCCCACCGCCTCCCAGCCGAAGAACAGCTGCAGCATGTTGTTGCTCATCACGAGCATCAGCATCGAGAAGGTGAACAGCGAGATGTACGAGAAGAAGCGCTGGTAGCCCGGGTCTTCTTCCATGTAGCCGATGGTGTAGATGTGCACCATCAGCGACACGAAGGTCACGACGCACATCATCATCGCGGTCAGGCCGTCGACCAGGAAGCCGATCTCCATCTTCAGCGAGCCGAGCGTCATCCACTCGTAGATGGTGGCGTTGAAGCGCGCACCGTCGACGGCCACCGCCTTCAGCGTCATCGCCGAGATGATGAAGGCGATCAGCACGCCGAGGATGGTCACGGTGTGCGCGCCGCGGCGGCCCACCTGCTTGCCGAAGAGCCCGGCGACGACAGCGCCGACCAGCGGTGCCAGCGGCACCGCGAGCAGCATGTTCTGGGAGAGTGTTGCGGACATGTGGTGCTCAGCCCTTCAGGGAGTCGAGCTCGTCGACGTTGATCGTCGCGCGATTGCGGAACAGCACGACCAGGATCGCCAGGCCGATCGCCGACTCGGCGGCCGCGACGGTCAGGATGAAGAACACGAACACCTGCCCCGCCATGTCGCCCAGGAAGTGGGAGAACGCGACGAAGTTCAGGTTGACCGCCAGCAGCATCAGCTCGATGGCCATCAGCAGCACGATCAGGTTCTTGCGGTTCAGGAAGATGCCGATCACCGACAGCGCGAACAGGATCGCGCCCAGCGTCAGGTAGTGGCCCAGCGTGACGGGGCCGAGGGCGAAGGCGTTCATGGCTTGGAGTCTCCGGCTGCGGGTGCGGCAGGGGGTGCAGGCGGCGGTTCCACGTCGGCGGCCATCTTGACGATGCGCACGCGGTCGGCCTTCTTCGCGCGAACCTGTTGCGACGCATCCATCGCCTTCGAATCCTTGCGCTGGCGCAGCGTCAGCGCGATCGCCGCGACGATCGCCACCAGCAGCAGCACGGCCGCGATCTGCAGCGGGTACAGGTAGTGCGAGTAGATCTGGATGCCCAGCAGCTTGGTGTTGCCCAGCTGCATGGCGACCGGGTCGGTCGCCGGCGCGGTGCGCACGTCGAAGCCGGGGATCAGCACCGCGGCCATTTCCAGCACGATGATCACGCCGACCAGCGCCGCGACCGGGAAGTGCGTCCAGAAGCCCTGGCGCAGCGAGTCGACGTTGATGTCGAGCATCATCACGACGAACAGGAACAGCACCATCACGGCGCCRACGTAGACGAGCACCAGCGAGATCGCGAGGAACTCGGCGTGCAGCAGCATCCAGACGCAGGACGCCGAGAAGAACGCGAGCACCAGGAACAGCGCGGCATGCACCGGGCTGCGCGCGGTGATGACGCGGAACGAAGCTCCCAGCAGCACGGCCGAGAAGATGTAGAAAAGCGCGGTCGGGATGTCCATATTTGCTTTGCCGGTTTCTATCGCTTCACCCAAAAGCACATCAGAGCTTCCTGCCCAGCGACCGCCGCGGAACCGGCTTTGCCGGGCCGCTGGCGGTGCCCCCTGGGGGGAGGCGCCGAAGGCGCTTCGGGGGGGTCAACGATATTTGGCGTCTGCCTCCTTGTTGGCGGCGATCTCGGCCTCGTAGCGGTCACCGACGGCCAGCAGCATGTCCTTCGTGAAGTACAGGTCGCCGCGCTTTTCGCCGTGGTATTCGAAGATGTGCGTCTCGACGATCGAGTCGACCGGGCAGCTCTCTTCGCAGAAGCCGCAGAAGATGCACTTGGTCAGGTCGATGTCGTAGCGCGTCGTGCGGCGCGAGCCGTCGTCGCGCACCTCGGATTCGATCGTGATCGCCATCGCCGGGCACACCGCTTCGCACAGCTTGCAGGCGATGCAGCGCTCTTCGCCGTTGTCGTAGCGGCGCAGCGCGTGCAGGCCGCGGAAGCGCGGCGAGGCCGGCGTCTTCTCCTCGGGGAACTGCACCGTGATGTGCGGCGACAGGAAGTGCCGGCCGGTCAGGGCCAGGCCCTTGAACAGCTCGGTGAGCATGAAGCTCGAGAACAGGTCCTTGATGGAAGCCACTGCAGACATGGTCTTCTCTCCTTACTTCCAGAGGCTGAGGGGGGACTGCAGCCACAGCCCGACGACCACCAGCCACACCAGCGTGATGGGGATGAAGATCTTCCAGCCCAGGCGCATGATCTGGTCATAGCGGTAGCGCGGGAAGGTGGCGCGCACCCACAGGAACATGGTCACGACGACGAAGGTCTTGAGACCCAGCCAGATCCAGCCCGGGATCCAGGTGAACGGCGCGAAGTCGAGCGGCGACAGCCAGCCGCCGAGGAACATCGTCACGCACAGGATCGACACCAGGATCATGTTGGCGTATTCGGCGAGGAAGAACATCGCGAACGCCATGCCCGAGTACTCGACCATGYGGCCGGCCACGATCTCCGATTCGCCTTCGACGACGTCGAACGGGTGGCGGTTGGTCTCCGCCAGGCCCGAGATGAAGTAGACGACGAAGATCGGCAGCAGCGGCAGCCAGTTCCACGAGAAGACCGTGAAGCCGTGGCTCGCGCCGAAGCCCTTGCCCTGGCCGAGCACGATGTCGGTCATGTTGAGGCTGCCACTCACCATCAGCACGACGACCAGCGCGAAGCCCATCGCGATCTCGTAGCTGACCATCTGCGCCGAGGCGCGCAGCGCGCCGAGGAAGGCGTACTTCGAGTTCGAGGCCCAGCCGGCGATGATCACGCCGTAGACCTCCATCGAGGTGATCGCCATCAGGAACAGCAGGCCGGCGTTGATGTTGGCGAGCGCCACGTCGGGGCCGAACGGAATGACGGCCCACGCGGCCAGCGCCGGCATGATCGTCATCACCGGGCCGATCAGGAACAGCGGGCGGTTCGCCGCGGTCGGCAGGATGATCTCCTTGAAGATCAGCTTGACCGCATCGGCGATCGGCGTCAGCAGGCCCCACGGGCCGACCCGGTTCGGGCCCGGGCGGATCTGCGTCCAGCCGATGGCCTTGCGCTCCCACAGCGTCAGGTAGGCGACGCAGCCGAGCAGCGGCAGGATCACGACGATGATCTTGATCAGCGTCCAGACCACCGGCCAGGCCGCGCCCAGGTACTGGGTGCCGTAGAGGTTGAAGGTATCGATCATGGTGTGGGTGGGCTCAGGCCTTCTCGATCGACAGCGGGCCGAACATCGCGCCGAGCGCGGCGGTCAGCGCATGGCCGGCGGGAACGCGGACGGTGTTGGCGGCCAGGCTCGCGTCCAGGCGCGCCGGCAGCGTGATCGCCGCCCCGCCCTGCGAGACGCGCACGGTGTCGCCGTCCTTCAGGCCGAGCTGCGACCACTGCGCGCTGCCCAGCGACGCGACCGGCGGGCGGGCGTCTGCCGTCAGCTGCAGCGACGTGGCACGGCGCACCAGGCTGTCGGCCGCGTAGATCGGCACGTCGGCGATGCGTTCCAGGCCACCGGCCGGGGCGGCCAGCTTGACTGCTTGCGAACCTGCATTGCTCAGGCGCGAGGCGATCGTGCTCACGTCGCCCAGCGCCTCGGCGCGCACTTCATCGGAGGTTTCCTGCTCGAAGCCCTTCAGGCCCAGCACGTTGCCCAGCACGCGCAACACCTTCCAGGCCGGGCGGGTGTCGCCGAGCGGCTTCACGACGCCATGGAAGCCCTGCACGCGGCCTTCGGCATTGACGAAGGTGCCCGAGGTCTCGGTGAACGGCGCGATCGGCAGCAGCACGTCGGCCACGTCGAGCGCGGCATCCTTGAACGAGGTCAGCGCGACCACCATGTCGGCGGACTGCAGCGCGGTCTTCGCGGCCAGCGGGTTGGCGGCATCGAACTCGGGCTCGACGTTCAGCAGCAGGCAGGCGCGCAGCGATCCGCCGAGCATCTCGCCGGCGTTCAGCCCGCCGTTGCCCGGCAGCGCATTGACGAGTTGCGCGCCGACGGTGTTGGCGGCAGCCGTGAGGTAGCCGACGCTCGCGCCGGTCTGCGCACCGATCCAGTTCGCCAGCGACAGCAGCTCGGCGGCCTGCGGGTGTTGCGCGGCGGCATTGCCGAGCAGCACGGCCTTGCGCTCGCCGCTCAGCAAGGACGTGGCAACAGCAGCGGCCACGGCATTCGCCGCGTCATCGGCCGTCACCTGCACCGGCGCGGCAACGCCCTTGGCCGCGCCCACGGCGGCCGCGATGCCGGCGAGTGCCGCGACCCAGCCGCTCGGCGCCACCGCCTGCTGGCCGGCCATCGGCATCAGCCAGTCATCGGCCAGCGCGTTCAGGCTGTGCACCTTGGCGCCCTTGCGGGCGGCCTGGCGGATGCGCTGCGCGAACAGCGGGTGGTCCTTGCGCAGGAACGAGCCGACGACCAGCACGCGTTGCAGCGTCGACAGCGACGCGACCGTCGTGCCGAGCCATTGGATGCCTTCGGTCGGGCGGAAATCGGCATGCCGCGTGCGGAAGTCGATGTTCTCGCTGCCCAGGCCGCGCACCAGCTTCGCGAGCAGGTGCAGCTCTTCCACGGTGGCGTGCGCCGAACCGACGGCGCCGATGCTCTTCGCTCCGTGGTCGGCCTTGATCTGCGACAGGCCCTTGGCCACGTACTCGAGCGCGGTGGTCCAGTCGACGGTCTTCCACTCGCCGCCCTGCTTGATCATCGGCGCAGTCAGGCGCTGGTCGCTGTTGACGGCTTCGTACGAGAAGCGGTCGCGGTCGGCCAGCCAGCATTCGTTGACGTCCTCGTTCTCCAGCGGAACGACGCGCAGCACCTTGTTGTTCTTGACCTGCACGATCAGGTTGGCACCGGTGCCGTCATGCGGGCTCACGCTCTTGCGGCGCGACAGCTCCCAGGTGCGAGCGCTGTAGCGGAACGGCTTGCTGGTGAGCGCGCCGACCGGGCAGACGTCGATCATGTTGCCCGACAGCTCGCTGTCGATGGTGTCGCCGGCGACGGTGGTGATCTCGGAGTGCTCGCCGCGGTGGATCATGCCGAGCTCCATCACGCCCGCCACTTCCTGGCCGAAGCGCACGCAGCGCGTGCAGTGGATGCAGCGGCTCATCTCTTCCATCGAGATCAGCGGACCGACATCCTTGTGGAAGACGACGCGCTTCTCTTCGGTGTAACGCGACGACGACCCGCCGTAGCCGACGGCCAGGTCCTGCAGCTGGCACTCGCCGCCCTGGTCGCAGATCGGGCAATCGAGCGGGTGGTTGATCAGCAGGAACTCCATCACGCCCTGCTGGGCCTTCAGCGCCTTGTCGCTCTTGGTGCGCACGATCATGCCCTGCGTCACCGGCGTCGCGCAGGCGGGCATCGGCTTCGGCGCCTTCTCGACGTCGACCAGGCACATGCGGCAGTTGGCCGCGATGGACAGCTTCTTGTGGTAGCAGAAGTGCGGGATGTAGGTGCCCGCCTTGTCGGCCGCATGCATCACCATGCTGCCTTCGGTGACCTGGACCTTCTGGCCGTCGAGTTCGATTTCAATCATGTCGTGTTGCCCCGGGACGGGTCTCAGGCGTGGACCGCAACCGCGCAGGTCTTGTGCTCGATGTGATGGATGAACTCATCACGGAAGTGCTTGATCATCGCGCGCACCGGCATCGCGGCGGCGTCGCCGAGCGCGCAGATGGTGCGGCCCTGGATGTTGTCGGCCACCGAGTTCAGCAGCTCGATGTCTTCCATGCGGCCCTGCCCGTGCTCGATGCGGTCGACCATGCGGAACAGCCAGCCGGTGCCTTCGCGGCACGGCGTGCACTGGCCGCAGCTCTCGTGCATGTAGAAGTACGACAGGCGCAGCAGGCTCTTGACCATGCAGCGGGAGTCGTCCATCACGATGACGGCGCCCGAGCCGAGCATCGAGCCGGCCTTCGCGATGGCGTCGTAGTCCATCGTCGTGTCCATCATGATCGAGGCCGGCAGCACCGGTGCCGACGAGCCGCCCGGGATCACCGCCTTCAGCGTGCGRCCCTTGCGCACGCCGCCGGCGAGYTCGAGCAGCYTSGAGAACGGCGTRCCCAKSGGKACYTCGWAGTTGCCGGGSMGCTCGACRTCGCCSRCMACCGAGAAGATCTTGGTGCCGCCGTTGTTCGGCTTGCCGATCTCGAGGTAGGGCTGGCCGCCGTTGCGGATGATCCACGGCACCGCGGCGAAGGTCTCGGTGTTGTTGATCGTGGTCGGCTTGCCGTACAGGCCGTAGCTGGCCGGGAACGGCGGCTTGAAGCGCGGCTGGCCCTTCTTGCCTTCGAGCGATTCGAGCAGCGCGGTCTCTTCGCCGCAGATGTAGGCGCCGAAACCGTGCGCGCCGTGCAGCTGGAAGCTGAAGTTCGAGCCGAGGATCTTGTCGCCGAGGAATCCGGCCGCACGTGCTTCTTCCAGGGCGGCTTCGAAGCGGTCGTACACCTCGAAGATCTCGCCGTGGATGTAGTTGTAGCCGACGCTGATGCCCATCGCGAACGCCGCGATCGCCATGCCTTCGATGACGATGTGCGGGTTGAACATCAGGATGTCGCGGTCCTTGCAGGTGCCCGGCTCGCCTTCGTCGGAATTGCAGACGAGGTACTTCTGCCCCGGGAACTGGCGCGGCATGAAGCTCCACTTCAGGCCGGTCGGGAAGCCCGCGCCGCCGCGGCCGCGCAGGCCGGAGGTCTTCACTTCGGCGATGACCTGCTCGGGGGTCATCGGCTCGCCGGTGGCACCCTGGAATTCACCGGTCAGGATCTTGCGCAGCGCCTGGTAGCCGCCGCGCGCAACGTAGTCCTTCAGCGACCAGTTGCTGCCGTTCAGGTCGGCATAGATCTGCGCGCCGATGTGGCGGCCGTGGAAGCAGGTCTCGGTGCCGGTGGACTGGAACTTCGAGAGGTCCAACAGGGGTTGCGACATGGTTCGGTTCCCGTTTCCCTTTACTTCGCCGCGCGCAGCGTGTCGACGAGTTCGTCGAGGCGCTGTTCGCTCATGAAGCTGCACATCTGGCGGTCGTTGACCAGCATCACCGGCGCGTCGGCGCAGGCACCCAGGCATTCGCTCTTCTGCACGGTGAAGAGCCCGTCGGCGGTGGTGCCGCCCTCTTCCACACCGAGCCGGCCGCACAGGTGCTCGAGCGCGGTCTGGCCGCTGCGCAGCTGGCACGGCAGGTTGGTGCAGACGTTGAGCTTGAACTTGCCCAGCGGCTGCTGGTTGTACATGTTGTAGAAGGTCGTCACCTCGTGCACCGCGATCGGCGGCATGCCGAGGTACTCGGCGATCAGCTTCTCGCTGTCGGCCGAGACGAAGCCCTGCTCCTGCTGCACGATGGCCAGGCAGGCCATCACGGCGGACTGCTTCTGGTCGGCGGGGTACTTGGCCACTTCGCGGTCGAAGCGGACGCGGGTCGATTCCGAAATCATCGGTCGATCTCTCCAAACACGATGTCCATGGTGCCGATCACGGCAACGGCGTCGGCGATCATGTGGCCGCGCGCCATCTCGTCGAGCGCAGCCAGGTGCGCGAAGCCGGGGGCGCGGATCTTCAGGCGGTACGGCTTGTTCGCACCGTCGCTGACGATGTAGATGCCGAACTCGCCCTTCGGGTGCTCCACCGCCGCGTAGGCCTCGCCCTCGGGCACGTGGAAGCCTTCGGTGAAGAGCTTGAAGTGGTGGATCAGCTCTTCCATGCTGGACTTCATGTCCACGCGTCCGGGCGGCGCGACCTTGTGGTTCGCGGTGATCACCGGGCCGGCGCCTTTTGCCGAGTCTGCGCGCAGYCAATCGACGCACTGCTGGACGATGCGGTTGGCCTGGCGCATCTCCTCGACGCGCACCAGGTAGCGGTCGTAGGTGTCGCCGTTGACGCCGACCGGCACGTCGAAGTCCATCTTGTCGTAGACGTCGTAGGGCTGCTTCTTGCGCAGGTCCCAGGCGATGCCCGAGCCGCGCAGCATCGCGCCGCTGAAGCCCAGGTTCAGCGCGCGCTCGGGGCTCACGACGCCGATGCCGACGGTGCGCTGCTTCCAGATGCGGTTGTCGGTGAGCAGCGTCTCGTAGTCGTCGACGTTCTTCGGGAAGCGCTTGCTGAAATCCTCGATGAAGTCGAGCAGCGAGCCCTGGCGGTTCTGGTTCAGCCGCGCGATGGCCTTGGCATTGCGGACCTTCGATGCCTTGTACTGCGGCATCGCATCGGGCAGGTCGCGGTAGACGCCGCCCGGGCGGAAGTAGGCCGCGTGCATGCGCGCACCCGACACCGCCTCGTACATGTCGAAGATGTCCTCACGCTCGCGGAAGCAGTAGATGAGGATGTTCATCGCACCGCAGTCGAGCCCGTGCGCACCCAGCCACAGCAGGTGGTTCAGGATGCGGGTCAGCTCGGCGAACATCACGCGGATGTACTGCGCGCGCAGCGGCACGTCGACGCCCATCAGGCGCTCGATGGCCAGGCAGTACGCATGCTCGTTGGCCATCATCGACACGTAGTCGAGGCGGTCCATGTAGGGCAGCGACTGGATGTAGGTCTTGCTTTCGGCCAGCTTCTCGGTCGCGCGGTGCAGCAGGCCGATGTGCGGGTCGGCGCGCTGGATGACCTCGCCGTCGAGTTCGAGCACGAGGCGCAGCACACCGTGCGCGGCCGGGTGCTGCGGGCCGAAGTTCAGCGTGTAGTTCTTGATCTCTGCCATGTCGTTGCCTCGAGGCGCGAGCCCCTAGTGCAGGCCACCGTAGTTGTCTTCGCGAATGATGCGCGGCGTGATCTCGCGCGGCTCGATCGTCACCGGCTGGTAGATCACCCGCTTCTGCTCGGGGTCGTAGCGCATCTCGACGTGCCCGGAGGTCGGGAAATCCTTGCGGAACGGGTGGCCGATGAAGCCGTAGTCGGTCAGGATGCGGCGCAGGTCGACGTGGCCGTCGAACAGGATGCCGTACAGGTCGAAGGCCTCGCGCTCGAACCAGTTGGCSGMGTTCCAGATCTCGTTGACCGACGCCACCATCGGCAGGTCATCATCGGGTGCGAACACCTTCAGGCGCAGCCGCCAGTTGTGCGTGATCGACAGCAGGTGCGAGGCCACGCAGTAGCGCAGGCCTTCGTTCGGCTGGTCCTTGTACGACGAATAGTCGAGGCCGCACAGGTCGACCAGCTGCTCGAAGCGCAGCGCCGGGTCGTCGCGCAGCGCGAGCGCCACCGCAGCGTAGTGCTCGGCGGTGACGGTCAGCGTGAGTTCACCGCGGTCGCGCACCAGGCGCTTGATCTTGCCGGCAAAGGCCGCTTCGAGCGCGGCCTGCAGGGTATCGAGTTTGCTCATGCGGGCTTTCAGCGAGCGATCGTGTTTTCGCGGCGGATCTTGGTCTGCAGCTGCAGCACGCCGTACAGCAGCGCCTCGGCCGTCGGCGGGCAGCCGGGCACGTAGACGTCGACCGGCACGATGCGGTCGCAGCCGCGCACCACCGAGTAGCTGTAGTGGTAGTAGCCGCCGCCGTTGGCGCACGAGCCCATCGACAGCACCCAGCGCGGCTCGGCCATCTGGTCRTASACCTTGCGCAGYGCCGGYSCCATCTTGTTGCACAGCGTGCCGGCGACGATCATCAGGTCGCTCTGGCGCGGGCTGGGACGGAACAGCATGCCGAAGCGATCGATGTCGTAGCGGGCCGCGCCCGCATGCATCATCTCGACCGCGCAGCACGCGAGGCCGAAGGTCATCGGCCACAGGGATCCGGTCTTCGACCAGTTGATCAGCGTGTCGACGCTGGTCGTGACGAAGCCTTCTTTCAGAACGCCATCAATGCTCATCTGATTACTCCCAGTCCAGGGCGCCCTTTTTC
>NZ_JBFUCB010000115.1:0-12887 GCF_056405435.1 Rhizobacter sp. P1_G5
ACCGCGCGCCGCGGCCGCCGCGGTGCCGCGCCGGTCGGGCAGCCGGTAGCCGAGTTCGGCGGCCACGCGCAGCACGCGGGCGCGCGTCTCGTCGGACAGCTTGGTGCCGGTCATGCCGTTGAGCACCAGCGAGACCGTCGACTGCGACACGGCGGCCTGCGTCGCGACATCGGTCATCGTGACGCGGCGTGCAGGCTCGGCGGGCGCAGGGGTTTTGACGGGCATGATTACTAATAGGTCACGGCTTCGGCGTTCACATGGTACGGGAGCCGCTACAACGTGTAGCGATCGTCACGCCGGGCTTGCGGGTGGCGGGCAGCACACGAGGCATGCTGCGGGCTGGAGGGAATTTCCTTGAACCTGAACAACACACGACTTCATTCGATGGCCCGCCTGGCAGCCTTGTGCGCCGGCGTGCTGGTGGTGGCCGCCTGCGGCGGCAGCGACGATGCGGCGGCGCCGACGCCGGTCAGCGGGGCACCATCACCCGCGCCTGCTCCATCACCGGCACCCGCACCGTCGCCTTCGCCTTCGCCTTCGCCTTCGCCTTCGCCTTCGCCTTCGCCGGCACCGGCACCGGCACCGGCACCCGCTCCCGCTCCCGCCCCCGCCCCCGCCCCGGCTCCAGCGCCGAGCAACGCCCCCGCCGGCTACACCCTCGTCTGGTCCGACGAGTTCGACACCGGCACGCTGCCTGACGCCGGCAAGTGGGTCTACGACACCGAGGCCAACGCGACCGGCTGGTACAACAACGAACTGCAGKACTACGCGGTGGCGCGCGCAGAGAACTCGAAGATCAGCGACGGCAAGCTGGTGATCACCGCGCGCAAGGAGCGCCTGACCACCGCGGGGGACTACGGCGGCCAGGACTACAGCTCGGCACGCCTGATCACGAACGGCAAGGCCAGCTGGACCTACGGCTTCTTCGAGATCCGCGCCAAGCTGCCGTGCGGGCTCGGTACCTGGCCGGCGATCTGGATGCTGGGCACCACCGGCGACTGGCCGGCCGGCGGCGAGATCGACATCATGGAACAGGTCGGCAAGAACCCGACCGCGATCGAAGGCACGATCCACAACACCTCGACGGCCGGCACCTTCGGCGACGGCGGCGAGACGCAGATCGCCGACGCCTGCAGCGCCTTCCACAACTACCAGCTGACCTGGACGCCCGAGAGCCTGGTGATCGGCGTCGACAACAAGCCCTTCCACACCTACGTCAACAAGCACCAGGGCAGCGCAAGCTGGCCGTTCGACAAGCCGCAGTACCTGCTGCTGAACCTGGCGATCGGTGGCGACATGGGCGGCGCGGTCGACGACACGATCTTCCCGGTCAGCATGGAGGTCGACTACGTGAAGGTCTGGCAGAAGAAGTGAAGCAGCGGCACAGTGCCTGCTGACGAAGGAGTCGTCGATGCAGGAGCCGTTGTTCCATGACCGCCGCGATGCGGGGCAGGTGCTCGCGAGGCGCCTGTCGGCCTACCGCGGTCGCCCCGACGCGCTGGTGCTCGCGCTGCCGCGCGGCGGCGTGCCGGTGGGCCATGCGGTCGCGCGGGCGCTCGGGCTGCCGCTCGACGTGTTCGTCGTGCGAAAGCTCGGCGTGCCCGGGCATGAAGAACTGGCGATGGGCGCGATCGCGAGCGGCGGCGTGCGCGTGATGAACGACAGCCTGCTGCGCATGCTGTCGCTGACGGCCGCGCAGATCGACGCGGTGACGCAAGCCGAAACGCAGGAGCTGGCGCGGCGCGAACGGCTCTACCGGAACGGCCGGCCGCCGCTGGAAGTGGCGCGGCGCACCGTGCTGCTGGTCGACGACGGCCTGGCCACCGGCGCGACGATGCGGGCCGCGGCGCGGGCGCTGCGCATGAGGGCGCCGGCACGGCTGGTGATCGCCGTGCCCACCGGCGCGCACGACAGCTGCGAGGCCTTGCGTGGCGAGGCGGACGACATCGTCTGCGCCACCCGGCCCGAGCCGTTCCACGCCGTGGGGTGCTGGTACGAGGTGTTCCCGCAGACCAGCGACGAGGAGGTGCAGGCGCTGCTGGCCCGGTGATCCCGGGCGCGTTCAATGGCACACTCCACCGGATCACGACGCCCCGCCCGACTGGCCCCATGTTCGCAAAATTCTTCGACACCACTGCGGTGGATGCCTTCGCGGCGAAGGTGGCCGCGGAACTTCGGAAGTCTTTCCCCCCGGAGAAGGTCAACGACAGTTCGAAGCAGGCTGAAAAGCGCCGCGAGCAACTCGACCAGCGCATCCGCCTCGCCGTACAGAACCTGGCCCGTTCGACGCCGCTGAACATCTACCAGAAGGCCAAGCTGGGCACGAAGCTGCAAGCGGTGCTCGAAGGCATGGGCTACCCCGAGGAATTCAGCGCCTCGCTGGCGCGCGACGTGGTCAAGCTGATGGCGCTCGGCCCCTCGAATCCGCGCTGAGCCATGCTTCGCTGGCTGCGCTCCAGACTCAAGACCCTGTCCGACGCCGCCGCCCCGGAGCCCGTCGACGCCTCGACCCACGCCGGCACGTCGACGGTGCCCGCCGCACCTCCTGCACCGCCCCCTCCTCCGTCCCCGCCTTCCCTTCTCGATGRCCCGCTGGCGTTGTACGAAGCCGGATACCTGGAAGAAGCCCGCCAGTCCGCACAGGCTGCGCTGGCGCTGGACGCCGGCAGCACCATCGCGCTGCATGCGCTGGGCCTGATCGCGCTCAAGGAAGGGCATCCCCAGGAAGCCCTTCGGCTGCTGCAACAGGCGACCGCGCTGGCGCCGGCCGATGCCACGCTGCAGCATGCCGCCGGACTCGCCTGCCTGGCCTGCAAGCGCCCGGCCCAGGCCGGGCCGGCGTTTCAACGCGCCGCTGAACTGCGTCCGGGTTGGAGCGCCCCCTGGGTGCAGCTCGGCCTGATGGCCCTGGCGAACCGCAAGCCGAAGGAGGCCCTGCTTCATTTCACCGCGGCGGCAGCGGCCGAGCTCGCCGATGCGGAAGCCCATTTCCAGATCGGCACCCTCTTGCTGGGCGAGCGCGACAAGCAACAGGAGGTCGAGCGCCACTATCGCCGCGCACTCGCCCTCCAGCCGGAGCACACCGGGGCGCTCTGCAACCTCGGTGCGCTGCTGAAGGACCAGGGGAAAGCCGACGAAGCCGCCACCTTCCTCGAGCGCGCCGTGCGGCTCGACCCCGCACTGGCACAAGCCTCGTTCAACCTGGGCCTGCTGCGCATCGACCAGGGCCGGTGGTCGGAAGCGGCCGATGCGTTGCAGCGCTCGCTGTTGGCGTCACCCTCCCAGGCCGAGGCGCACTACTGGCTGGGCAATGCGTTGATGGGCACGGGCGATGCGCAAGAGGCGCGCAAGGCCTACCAGGCCGCCTTCCGCCAGGACACGAACCATGTGCGCGCGCGCTGGGGCTTTGCGATGGCCCAGCTGCCGGCCGTGCCCCGGACCGACGAGGAACAACGGGCCGGCGCAGAGAACTTCGGCCACGAACTCGGCAAGCTGAAGAGCTGGTTCCGCGCCCGGCCCCAGGCCGAAGGCCACCTGGCGGTCGGCGCGCAGCAGCCGTTCTACCTGGCCTATGTTCCCGGCGATCACCGCGAGCGGCTGGCCGACTACGGCAAGCTGTGCACCACGCTGATGGCCGGCTGGGCCCGCAAGGTGGGCGTGCCTGCCGTGGCACCGCGGTCCGCATCGAAACGCCGCATCGGCATCGTCTCGGCCCACGTGCACAGCCATTCGGTGTGGCGCGCCATCGTGCGCGGATGGATCGCCCACCTGGACCCCGGGCAGTTCGAGCTGCACGTCTTCCACACCGGAAGCGTGCGCGACACCGAGACCGAATGGGCAGCGCGCCGGGTGGCCAGGCTCCACCACGGCCTGGGCGCGTGGACGAACTGGGCGAAGGCGATCTCGGACAGCCAGCTCGATGCGCTGCTCTATCCCGAGATCAGCATGGACTCCGTCACCTTGCGCCTGGCGGCCCTGCGCCTGGCGCCGCAGCAGCTGGCCAGCTGGGGACATCCCCTGACGACGGGCCTGCCGACCATCGACGGCTACCTCAGTGCGCAGGCGTTCGAGCCGGAAACTGCCGACGCCCACTACACCGAGGCCTTGATCCGCCTGCCGGGCCTGGGCTGCTGCTACGAGCCGTTCGGCACCGCGCCCGTCGCCGTGGACCTGACGGCATGGAACATCTCGCCGCAGGACAGGCTGCTGCTGTGCGCGGGCACGCCCTTCAAGTACGCGCCCCATGACGACCCGCTGTGGGTGCGGATCGCGCAGCAATGCCGGCCGTGCAAGCTCGTCTTCTTCCGGGTGGACAACGCGCCGATGGCCCGCTTGTTCGAACAGCGCCTTCGCACGGCATTCGAAGCCGCGCAGGTGAATTTCGACGACTGCGTGCGATTCGTGCCCTGGCAGAGCCAGGCCGCCTTCTTCGGCTGGCTGGACCGGGCCGACGTGTTCCTCGACAGCGTCGGCTTTTCCGGCTTCAACACCGCCATGCAGGCGGTCGAGCGGGGCACGCCGATCGTCGCCTGGGAAGGCGATCACCTGCGCGGAAGATTTGCCAGCGCCATCCTGCGGCAGATCGGCCTGGACGAGTGGGTCGCCTCGTCGGCCGATCGCTACGTGGACTGCGTCGAGCGCCTGTGCACCGAAGCGCCGCGCAGGAAGGCGGTCCGCGACACCCTGCTGAACGAGCGCAGGAAGCTGTTCGGCGACCGATCCTCGGTGGACGCGCTCGCCGTCACCTTGAGTGGCGGGGCTGCGCGCTAGTCGGGCTCTCAGCCCCCCTATACTCCGCCGCCATGCGCCGCTGGCTGACCCTTCTGCTGCTCGTCATGCTGCCGCTCCAGTTCACCTGGGCGGCGGCTGCAGCGTATTGCCAGCATGAACAGGTGCCCAGCGTTCGTCACCTGGGCCACCATGAACACGAGCACCAAGGTGCCCAGGGTGCCCACCAGGCCAAGGCGGTCGACCCGGACGCGGCAAAGGCCGCCAAGGTCTTCGGTGACAGCGACTGCGGCTACTGCCAGCTGAGTACCGCCAAGCCGCTGCAGGTGCAGGGGCTTGCGATAGCAGCCCTGAGCGACCCGCCGACACTGGGCACCGGCGTGCCCCCGCTGCAGACGCGCGAGCCCGACCGCCGTGAACGGCCCAACTGGTGCCTCGCCTGATTCGGCGAGCGCACCCCTTTCCAGGCACGACCTTCTCCCTGACCTGATCGCTGCTGCCCTCGTCGAATCCTTCCGGCTGCCCTCTCGCAACCCTCGGAGTATTCGATGCGCAGAACTTGCGTGCCGCTGCTGTGCGCGGCACTGATCACCCCATTGGCATTCGGCCAGGCCTCGACGCCGGCCCCACCCCCTGCCCTCCCACCTGCCCTGACCCTGGAAGCCGCGCTGCAGACCGCGTTGCGCCAGAACCCGCTGCTGCGCGCCGCCGAGGCGGAGGTCGACGCCAGCCATGGCGGGCTCGACCAGGCCGGCGCACGGCCCAACCCGACCCTCGGCATCGACCAGGAGGACACGCGCCACGACACCCGCACGACGACGGTCCTGCTGAGCCAGGCGCTGGAACTCGGTGGCAAGCGATCCGCCCGCATCGGGCTGGCCCGCAGCGCACGTGAGCTGGCGCTGGCAGAACTCGCGTCGCGCCAGGCCGACGTGCGGGCCGGCACCATCCAGGCGTTCTTCGAGGCCCTGATCGCCCAGGAGCGCGTGAGGGTCGCGGAGCAGTCGCTGGACATGGCCGCCAGCGGCACCACCGCGGCGGCACGCCGCGTGACAGCGGGCAAGGTCTCGCCGACCGACGAAACGCGCGCGCGCGTCGCCGAGGCCCAGGCACGGATCGAACTGCGCCAGGCGCAAGCCGACCGGCAGGCCGCGCAGCGCGCGCTGGGTTGGGCGATGGGTGCTGCCGACAGCACGCCGTCGCCACTCGATGGCCGCCCGGAATCCTTGCCGCAACCACCTGACGCGCAAGCCCTGGCAGAGCGTGTCGCGCAGTCCCCGGTGCTGCGCCGGGCACAGGGTGAAGTGCTGCGTGCCCAGGCCGCCTACGAGCTGGAGCGCGCGCGCCGCATTCCCGACCTGACCGTGAGCCTGGGGGCCAGGCGCGCCGCGGAGAGCGGCCGGAATCAGCCGATGATCAGCCTGTCGATCCCGCTGCCGCTGTTCGACTCGAACACCGGCGCGCAGCTCGAGGCACTGCGCAAGCGCGATGCCGCCCAGGCGCTCGCCGAGGCCGAGGAGCAGCGGCTGCGCGCCGAGGTGCTGCAGACCCTCGACCAGCTGCAGGCCCGCTCCAGCGAAGCGCACGCCTTGAAGCAGGAGGTGCTGCCCGCCGCGCAAAGCGTCCACGACGCCACCAGCCGCGGCTTCGAGCTCGGCAAATTCAGCTTCCTCGACGTGCTGGACGCCCAGCGCACCTTGCTGCAGGCGCGGACCCAGTACTTCAGTGCGCTGGCCCAGGTTCACCGCGCCGCTGCCGAACTCGAGCGCCGCCTCGGCACCCCCAACGATCGCCCGCACGCGGGCCACCAACCGTGAGATCGACGATGAACAGCAAGACGAACTGGCTCGAGCGCCTGCGCGCCAGCGTGGGCCGCAAGCAACTGGCGGCCATCGCCGCGGTGCTCGCGCTCGGCAGCGTGGGTGCGGTCGCCATCCTGGGCACGCACCGCACGACGCCGGCCTCCGAAGAGGAACACGCCCATGAGCATGGACACGAAGAAGCCGGGGAGCACGCCGACGACAAGCGCCGCGAGGAAGCCGGCGAGGGCGTGATCGCCCTCTCGCCCGAACAGCTGAAGGCCGCAGGCATCCGCGTGGACGCCGCCGGTCCGGGCCTCATCCGCACCGTGCTGCAACTGCCGGGCGAGATCCGCTTCAACGAAGACCGCACGGCCCACGTCGTCCCCCGGGTCGCCGGCGTGGTCGAGGCGGTGCCGGTGGCACTCGGCCAGCAGGTGCGCCGTGGCCAGGTGCTGGCCGTGATCAGCAGCCCGACGGTGTCCGAGCAGCGCGCCGCGCTGCAAGCTGCACAGGCCCGCCACCAGCTCGCCCGCTCGACCTACGAGCGCGAGAAGACGCTGTGGGAAGAGAAGATCTCGCCGCAGCAGGATGTGCTGCAGGCCGCGAACGCATTGCGCGAGGCCGAGATCGCCGTCGACAACGCCCGCCAGAAACTGCAGGCCGTCGGCGCCGGCAGCACCGGCAATGGCACGGGCCCCTTGAACCGCTTCGAGCTGCGTGCCCCGTTCGACGGCACGGTCGTCGAGAAGCACATCGCACTCGGCGAGCAGGTGAAGGAAGACGCGCAGGTCTTCACCCTGTCCGACCTGCGCACCGTCTGGGCCCGCATCGACGTGCCGGCCAACGCGCTCCCCCAGGTGCGCGTGGGCAGCAAGGTCGCGATCCGCGCGTCCGCATTCGACCAGGTCGCGAACGGCCGCATCGCCTGGGTCGGCCCGCTGCTCGGCGAGCAAACCCGCACCGCACAGGCGCGCGTGGTGGTGGACAACCCGGGTTCGCTGTGGCGGCCCGGGCTGTTCGTGAACGCCGAGATGACGGCGAGCGAGGCGACGCTGCCCGTCACCGTGTCGGTGGACGCGATCCAGACGCTGGAGACGCGAGGGACTGGGGCGGCGACAGGGTCCGTGGTGTTCGTGCAGACCGCCGCGGGCTTCGTCGCACAACCGGTGCAGACCGGCCGCAGCGACGGCACGCGCGTCGAGATCACGAAGGGATTGCAGCCGGGTACGCGCCACGCCGGCACCGGCAGCTTCGTCCTCAAGTCCGAGGCCGGCAAGGCGTCGGCCACCCACGCGCACTGACGAGGACGATCCATGTTCGAACGCATCATCCGCTTCGCCATCGAGCACCGATGGCTGGTGCTGCTGGCCGTCCTCGGCATGGCGGCGCTGGGCATCTTCAGCTACCAGAAGCTGCCGATCGACGCCGTGCCCGACATCACCAACGTGCAGGTGCAGATCAACACCGGCGCGCCCGGCTACTCGCCGCTCGAAGCCGAGCAGCGCGTCACCTTCCCGATCGAGACGGCGATGGCCGGCCTGCCCGGCCTGCAGCAGACGCGCTCGCTGTCGCGCTACGGCCTGTCGCAGGTGACCGTGATCTTCAACGACGGCACCGACCTCTACTTCGCGCGGCAACTCGTCAACGAGCGCATCCAGGCCGCGCGTGACCAGCTGCCCGCCGGGGTGACACCGGCGATCGGTCCGATCTCCACCGGCCTCGGCGAGATCTACCAGTGGACGGTCGAGGCGCAGGACGGTGCGCGCAAGCCGGACGGCCAGCCGTACACGCCGGCCGACCTGCGCGAGATCCAGGACTGGATCATCAAGCCGCAGCTGCGCACCGTGCCGGGCGTGACCGAGATCAACTCGATCGGCGGGTTCGCGAAGGCATACCAGGTCGCACCGGATCCGGGCCAGCTGCTGGCCCACGGGCTGACGCTGGCCGACGTGGTCGGTGCGCTGGAGCGCAACAACGCCAACGTCGGCGCCGGCTACATCGAGCGGCGCGGCGAGCAGTACCTGATCCGCGCGCCCGGCCAGTTGCGCTCGATGGACGACATCCGCAACGTGGTGCTGCGCAACGAGGCGGGCGTGCCGGTGCGCATCCGCGACGTGGCGAGCGTCGAGATCGGGCGCGAGCTGCGCACCGGCGCCGCCACCGACAACGGCCGCGAGGTGGTGCTCGGCACCGTCTTCATGCTGATCGGCGAGAACAGCCGCACCGTCGCGCAGGCGGTGGGGCAGCGCATGGCCGAGATCAACCGCAGCCTGCCGGCCGGCGTGCACGCGACCACGGTCTACGACCGCACGGTGCTGATCGACAAGGCGATCGCCACCGTCAAGCGGAACCTGCTGGAAGGCGCGGTGCTGGTGATCACGGTCCTGTTCCTGTTCCTCGGCAACATCCGCGCGGCGCTGCTGACGGCGATGGTGATCCCGCTGGCGATGCTGTTCACCTTCACGGGCATGGTGCAGCAGAAGGTCAGCGCCAACCTGATGAGCCTCGGGGCGCTGGACTTCGGGATCATCATCGACGGCGCGGTCGTCATCGTCGAGAACTGCGTGCGGCGCCTGGCCCATGCGCAGGCGCACCACGGCCGGCCGCTGACCCGCGCCGAGCGCTTCCACGAGGTGTTCCTCGCGTCGCAGGAGGCGCGGCGGCCGCTGCTGTTCGGGCAGCTGATCATCATGGTCGTCTACCTGCCGATCTTCGCGCTGGCCGGCGTCGAGGGAAAGATGTTCCACCCGATGGCGTTCACCGTCGTGATCGCGCTGGCCGGCGCGATGCTCCTGTCGGTCACGTTCGTGCCGGCGGCGGTGGCCCTCTTCATCGGCGAGCGGGTGGCCGAGAAGGAGAACCGGCTGATGGGCTGGGCGCGGCGTGCGTACGAGCCGCTGCTGCGGCGGGCGATGGCCGCCAAGCCGCTGGTGCTGACCTGCGCCGGCGTGGCGGTGCTGCTGTCGGGCCTGCTCGCGACCCGGCTGGGCAGCGAGTTCGTGCCCAGCCTCGACGAGGGCGATTTCGCGATCCAGGCGCTGCGCATCCCGGGCACCAGCCTGTCGCAGTCGGTCGCGATGCAGCAGCAGCTGGAAACCACGTTGAAGGCGAAGTTCCCGGAGATCGAGCGGGTGTTCGCCCGCACCGGCACGGCCGAGATCGCCGCCGACCCGATGCCGCCCAACATCTCCGACAGCTACGTGATGCTCAAGCCGATGGGCGACTGGCCGCAACCGCGCAGGACGCGCGACGAACTGGTCGCGGCGGTGAAGGCCGAAGTGGCCGGGATGCCGGGGCAGAACCACGAGTTCTCGCAGCCGATCCAGCTGCGCTTCAACGAGCTGATCTCGGGGGTGCGGGCGGACGTGGCCGTCAAGGTGTTCGGCGACGACATGGCGGTGCTCGATGCCACCGCGGCGCGGATCGCCGGTGTGCTGCAAGGCATCCCCGGTGCCGCGGAAGTGAACGTCGAGCAGACCACTGGCTTGCCGATGCTCACCGTGCAGATCGATCGCGAGAAGACGGCGCGCCATGGCCTGAACGTGCAGGACGTGCAGGACACGCTGGCCACCGCGATCGGCGGGCACGAGGCCGGCACCTTGTTCGAGGGCGATCGGCGCTTCGACATCCTGGTGCGCCTGCCGGAGCACCTGCGCTCCGACCAGGACGCGATCCGCCGCCTGGCGATCGCGCTGCCGAAAGGGGCCGGCAACGCGCAGCGCTTCATCCCGCTGAGCGAGGTGGCCACGCTGTCGCTGGCGCCGGGCCCGAACCAGGTCAGTCGCGAAGACGGCAAGCGGCGGATCGTGGTCAGCGCCAACGTGCGCGGGCGCGACCTCGGCAGTTTCGTCGCGCAGGCCGGGCAGGCGATCCGGCAGCAGGTGACGCTGCCGAGCGGCTACTGGATGACCTGGGGCGGCCAGTTCGAGAACCTGCAGTCCGCGACGAAGCGGCTGCAGGTGGTGGTGCCGGTCTCGCTGCTGCTGGTGTTCACGCTGCTGTTCGCGATGTTCGGCAACCTCAAGGACGGCCTGCTGGTGTTCACCGGCATTCCGTTCGCGCTGACCGGCGGGATCCTCGCGCTGTGGATGCGCGGCATTCCGCTGTCGATCTCCGCGGCGGTCGGCTTCATCGCGCTGTCGGGCGTCGCGGTGCTGAACGGCCTGGTGATGCTGTCGTTCATCCGCAACCTGCGCGATCGCGGCCAGCCGCTGGATTCAGCCATCCACGAAGGGGCGCTGACGCGCCTGCGCCCGGTGCTGATGACGGCGCTGGTGGCCTCGCTCGGCTTCGTGCCGATGGCGCTCGCGACCGGCACCGGCGCCGAGGTGCAACGGCCGCTGGCCACGGTGGTGATCGGCGGGATCCTGTCGTCGACGGCGCTGACGCTGCTGGTGCTGCCGGTGCTGTACCGGCTGGCGCACCGGCGGGATGAGGAGGAGGGGGCTGTGGCGGACCGCGATCGGGTGGGGCGTGCTGGCAGCGCTTGACCGAGCGAGCGGCCAAGCCGAAGCGGCTTGGCGCGATCTGCTGGTCCGAGCGCAATCAGGACGCCGCAGGCGTCGAAGTTGGCGTCGTCGCCTTCGGGGGCTGGGTGCCGTCGGACTTGCGGCGCTTTCTGCCGCTTGCCGTCTTTCTGACTTGCTTGGCAGAAATGGTTCTCTTGCCTACGCGCTTCTTCTTTGACAGTGCCATCTCGATCCTTTGGAGTAAAGGGGTTGAGGATACCGCTTGTTCATGCGACCCTTGACAGACCCCGCGCGGTCAGTCGCCCCGCCCTCCACGACGCCAACCCCATGACATTCGAAGGCACAGACTTCGCGACGCTCAAGCGATTGCCCTCTGGCGCGCGCCTTGACGAAGACATCCAGATCGATGGCTGGATTGCGCCATTCGAACCCGCGACGGCGGCGTCCTATTTCGCCCTGCTTCCGGAGGCTGCATGCTGCGTTGGTTCCCTGCCGAGCGACACGAGGTCGCGCATCGAGGTGTTCGCGGCAGCGCCGATCGCGATCACCGGCGAGAGCGTCCGCCTCGCCGGCCGCCTGCGCGCGCTGCCGGAGGACGATCCGTCCGGCTGGAAGTTCCAGCTCCACGACGCCCGCGTGCTCTGTCGGCAGCGCGCGCCGGATGTCCGCTTCACCCGGCGCAATGCGCTGCGCACGTTGGCGTGGGCCGCGGCAGCCACGCAGCAGGCCTGCAGCAGCACGCCGGCCCACCTGCTCGCGACGCCTGCTGCGGCCTCCGCGCCGCACCCTGCGCCGAACGAGAGCCGCCGCCTGCTCGAATCCATGGTCAGCGTCGACATTCACTCGCACGCCGGCCACATCCTCGGCCTCGACCGCGTCGAGCACGGTGGCCGCTTCGCGCCGGTCGCGGACCCGATGCGCGACGGCGGCATGGCCGTGCTGTGCCTGGCCATCGTCTCCGACTCGCCGACGCACCGCGTCACCGCCGAGAAACGCATCCGGCCTTTCCGTGACCCGCAGCCCGGCGAGCTGCAGGCCTACGGTGAAGCGTCGTTCCGGCGCGTGCACGAACTCGCGCGCGCGCAGGGCTTGCGCATCGTGCGGAGCGCGCGCGACCTGGACGAAGCTCGCAGCGCAGCCCCCTCCATCATCGTCACGGCCGAAGGCGGCGACTTCCTCGAGGGCCACGCCGACCGCGTCGACGACGCCTGCGAGCGCTGGGCGCTGCGTCACCTCCAGCTCACGCACTACCGCGTCAACGAGCTCGGGGACATCCAGACCGAGCCCCCGGTGCACGGCGGCCTGACGCAAACCGGCGCCGAAGTGATACGGCGCTGCAACCGGCTCGGCATCGTGGTCGACGTCGCACACGGCACGCATGACCTCGTCCGCCAGGCCGCGTCCGTCACAGACAAGCCGCTCGTGCTGTCGCACACATCGCTGGCCGCAGCGTCGAGGCCGCACAGCCGCCTGATCGCGCCGGATCACGCGCGCGCCATCGCGGGCACCGGCGGCGTGATTGGCATCTGGCCACCGGCCTCGATCTTCCCCACCCTGGCAGCCCTGGCTGTCGGCATCGCGCGGATGGCGGACGTCGTCGGCGTCGAGCATGTCGCTCTCGGCAGCGACATGAACGGCCTGGTCGGGCCGTCGACGTTCGCCTCGTACCGCGACCTGCCGGCTCTGGCCGACGCCCTGTTGCAGCATGGGTTCAACGCAGGCGACGTGCAGCGCATCCTTGGTGGCAACTACGCTCGCGTGTTCCGCGCGAGCCTCGGTGACGGTGCCGTGCCATCGCAGGTCGCGTCGTCCGGCGGGGCAACGTAGTCAGAGCCTGGCGGCCACCATCGCCGCGAAGGGCTCAGTCCGGCCACAACCTGCCATTCGC
>NZ_JBFUCB010000116.1:0-12821 GCF_056405435.1 Rhizobacter sp. P1_G5
GAGGATCTACATCACGGACCTACATCACCGCGCCGAACTGCCACGGCACGAATTCGTTCTGGCCGTAGCCGTGGCGTTCGCTCTTGGTCAGCTCGCCCGATGCGGTGGCCAGCATCTGCGCAAAGATCGCTTCGCCGAGCTCGCCGATGGTGGCCGTGCCGTCGACGATGCTGCCGCAGTTGATGTCGATGTCGTCCTGCTGGCGCAGCCACAGCGCGGTGTTGGTCGACAGCTTCAGCGACGGTGACGGTGCGCAGCCGTAGGCCGAGCCGCGGCCGGTCGTGAAGCAGATCAGGTTGGCGCCGCCGGCGACCTGGCCGGTCGCGCTGACCGGGTCGTAGCCCGGCGTGTCCATGAACACCAGGCCGTGCGCCGTCACCGGCTCGGCGTATTCGCAGACCTCGACCAGGTTGGTGGTGCCGCTCTTCGCGATCGCGCCCAGCGATTTCTCGAGGATGGTGGTCAGCCCGCCGGCCTTGTTGCCGGCCGACGGGTTGTTGTCCATCTCGGCATGGTTGCGCTCGCAGTGGTCTTCCCACCAGCGCAGCCGCGCGAGCAGCTTGCCGGCGACCGCGGGCGACACCGCGCGCCGCGTCAGCAGGTGTTCGCCGCCGTAGATCTCGGGCGTCTCCGACAGGATCGCGGTGCCGCCGTGGCGCACCAGCAGGTCGACCGCGGCGCCGAGCGCCGGGTTCGCGCTGATGCCGGAGTAGCCGTCGGAGCCGCCGCATTGCAGCCCGACGCACAGGTGGCTCGCGCTGACCGGCTGGCGCCGGGTGCGGTTCGCTTCCGGCAGCATCTCGTTGACGAGCGCGATGCCGCGCGCGACCGCCTTCGCGGTGCCGCCGGCGTCCTGGATGTTGTAGCTGTGCAGGCGTGGGCCGTCGGCCAGGCCGATGCCGGCGATCTGGTTGGTCTCGCATCCGAGGCCCACCATCAGCAGCGCGGCGAAGTTCGGGTGCCGCGCATAGCCGGCCAGCGTGCGGCGGAGCACCTGCAGCGGCTCGCCTTCGCTGTCGGTCGCGCAGCCGGCGCCGTGCGTCAGCGCGACGACGCCGTCGACGTTCGGGAACGCGGCCAGCGCCTCGGGGTGGATGTCGCGCCGGAAGTGGTCGGCGATCGCGCGGGCGACGGTCGCCGAGCAGTTCACCGAGGTCAGGATGCCGATGTAGTTGCGCGTCGCGATGCGGCCGTCGGCGCGCACGATGCCCTGGAAGGTGGCCGGGGTCTCGACGAAGGCCGTCGGGTGCGCGTCGGCGCCGACGGCGGGGTCGCGCTCGAAGCTCGAGAACTCGAGGTTGTGCGTGTGCACGTGCTGGCCGGCAGTGATCGGCTGGCGCGCGATGCCGATCACCTGGTTGTAGCGCCGCACCGGGGCGCCGGCCGGCAGGTCGCGCACCGCGAGCTTGTGGCCGGGCGGGATCAGGCCGCTGACGGTCACGCCCTCGGAGTCGATGCGCGTGCCCGACACCAGCTGGCGCCGCGCGATGACGACGTCGTCGGCTGGGTGGATGCGAATCGTCGGCGCGCTGGTTTCCATCAGGGCCTCGTCAGCCGTCGATCAACTCCGGATTCCATGCATGCACCTTCTGCTGCTGCTCACCCAGGCCCTGGATGCCCAGCTTGATCGAATCGCCCGGCTTCAGGTACAGCTGCGGCTTCTGCCCCATGCCGACACCCGGCGGCGTGCCGGTGCTGATCAGGTCGCCCGGGTTCAGCGTCATGAAGCGGCTCACGTAGCTCACCAGGTGCGCCACGTTGAACACCATCGTCTTCGTGTTGCCGTTCTGGAACCGCTTGCCGTTCACCTCGAGCCACATCGGCAGATTCTGCGGATCGGGCACCTCGTCCTTCGTGACCAGCCACGGGCCGACCGGGCCGAAGGTGTCGCAGCCCTTGCCCTTGTCCCAGGTGCCGCCGCGCTCCAGCTGGTACTCGCGTTCCGACAGGTCGTTGACGATGCAGTAGCCGGCCACGTGGTTCAGTGCGTCGGCCTCGGACACGTAGCGTGCCGTGCTGCCGATCACGACGCCGAGCTCGACCTCCCAGTCGCTCTTCACCGAGTTCTTCGGCAGCACGACCGGGTCGTTGCAGCCGATCAGCGCGCTGCTCGCCTTCATGAAGATCACCGGCTCGGCCGGCACCGGCTGGCCCGATTCGGCGGCGTGGTCCGCATAGTTCAGGCCGATGCAGATGAACTTGCCGAGGCCCGCCCAGGGCGGCGCGAGGCGGCCCGGTGTCTCGATGAGCGGCAGCGTCGACGGATCCAGCTCGTGCAGCCGCTTCAGGCCGTGCGGCGACAGCGTCGCGGCAGTGATGTCGGCGAGCACGCCCGACAGGTCGCGCAGCTGGCCGTCGGCATCGACCAGCGCGGGTTGCTCGGAGCCCTTCGGGCCGTGGCGCATCAATTTCATGGACTTCTCTTTCCGTGCTTCAGTTGGACCAACCACCGTCGATGATCTGCGAGGTGCCGGTGGTGAACCCGGACTCGTCGGACGCAAGATACACCGCCAGCGCCGCGATCTCGGCGGTGCTGCCGATGCGGCCGATCGGCTGCCGGGCGACGAAGGCCGCCTCGACCTGTGCCACCGTCTGCCCGCTCGCGCCGGCCTGCGCCTCGATGCGCTGGCGCAGCGAGGGCGATTCGATCGTGCCCGGGCAGATCGCGTTGCAGCGGATGCCCTTCGCGACGAAATCCGCCGCGACCGACTTCGTCAGCCCGATCACCGCCGCCTTCGTCGTGCCGTAGACGAAGCGGTTCGGCGCGCCCTTGATGCTGCCGGCCACCGAGGCCACGTTGATGATCGAGCCGCCACCGCCGGCCAGCATCGCCGGCAGCGCCGCGCGGATCGTGCGGTACATCGAGCGCACGTTCAGGTCGAACGAGAAATCCCAGGCCGCGTCGTCGCACTCGAGGATGGTGCCGGCATGCACGAAGCCGGCGCCGTTGAACAGCACCTGCAGCGGCCCGAGCCCGGCCACCAGCGACTGCACCGCGGCGCCGTCGCGCACGTCGAGGTGCCGCGCGGTGATGCCGGGGATGCGCGACAGCTCGGCCAGCGCCGCATCGTTGATGTCGGTCGCGATCACCCGCGCACCCTCGCGCGCGAAGGCCTCCGCGGTGGCGCGGCCGATGCCCTGGCCGGCGGCGGTGACGAGGGCGGCCTTGCCGGCCAGTCGTTGCGTCATGGGGTCGTCCTGTGAGTTGTGTCAAATTGGTCCAGTGGTCTGACCAATTCGTCGAAAGCGTACGGGAAGCCTCCAGGAGCGTCAATCCGTGTTGCACCCTTGCGGGTGCCACCCTTCAGGTGAAACACCCTAGGGGGCGTGTGAATACCATGGGCCAGAATCGCCCGTTCGTTTCCGGAGACCCCAGATGGATAAGACTTGGCTCAAGCAGTACCCCAGCGGGGTGCCGGAGCAGATCGATGTCGAGCAGTACACGTCGCTCACCGCGTTGATCGACGAAAGCCTGAAGAAGTACGCCGACCTGCCCGCCTACAAGTTCATGGGCAAGGTCTTCACGTTCCGCCAGGTCGACGAGGCCTCGCGCGCGTTCGCCGCGTACCTGCAGGCGCTCGGGCTCGAGAAGGGCGACCGCGTCGCGATCATGATGCCCAACGTGCCGCAGTACCCGATCGCGGTCGCCGGCATCCTGCGCGCCGGCCTGGTGGTGGTCAACGTCAACCCGCTGTACACGCCGCGCGAGCTGGAGCACCAGCTGAAGGACTCCGGCTCGAAGGCCATCCTGATCATCGAGAACTTCGCCGCCACGCTGCAGGCCTGCCTGGCCGCGGTGCCGACGAAGAAGATCATCCTCGCGACGATGGGCGACATGCTCGGCTTCCCGAAGGGGCTGATCGTCAACTACGTCGTGCGCAACGTGAAGAAGCTGGTGCCGGCCTTCGAGCTGCCCGGCGCGGTGCCGTACAACGACGCGATCTCCGCCGGCAAGCGCGCGAGCCTGAAGGCGCCCACGCTCAAGCTCGACGACATCGCGGTGCTGCAGTACACCGGCGGCACCACCGGCGTCAGCAAGGGCGCGGTGCTGCTGCACCGCAACCTGGTCGCCAACACGCTGCAGGCCGAGGCCTGGTACCAGCCGGCGATGCGCAAGGTGCCGGCCGGCACGCAGATCATGTCGGTGTGCGCGCTGCCGCTGTATCACATCTTCGGCTTCACCTCGAACATGATGCTGTCGATGCGCACCGGCGGCTGCAACCTGCTGATCCCGAACCCGCGCGACATTCCGGGCGTCTTCAAGGAGCTGGCCAAGCAGCCGTTCCACAGCCTGCCGGCGGTCAACACGCTGTTCAACGCGATGGCCAACCATGCGCTGTTCAACACCGTCGACTGGAGCCACCTGAAGATCTCGGTCGGCGGCGGCATGGCGGTGCAGCAGGCCACCGCCAAGCTGTGGCTCGAGAAGACCGGCTGCCCGATCTGCGAAGGCTACGGCCTGTCGGAGACCTCGCCGTCGGCCACCTGCAACCCGACCGACAGCACGGCCTACACCGGCACCATCGGCCTGCCGCTGCCGTCCACCGAGCTGGCGCTGCTCGACGACGACGGCCGCGAGGTGCCACTGGGCACGCCGGGCGAGATCGCGATCCGCGGCCCGCAGGTGATGGCCGGGTACTGGCAGCGCCCCGACGAGACCGCGAAGGTGATGACGGCCGACGGCTTCTTCCGCACCGGCGACATCGGCACCGTCGACGGCAACGGCTACTTCAAGATCGTCGACCGCAAGAAGGACATGATCCTGGTCAGCGGCTTCAACGTCTACCCGAACGAGGTCGAGGACGTCGTCACGCAGATGCCCGGCGTGCTCGAGTGCGCTGCGATCGGCGTGCCCGATGCGAAGGCCGGCGAGGCGGTGAAGCTGGTGATCGTGCGCAAGAACCCCGCGCTGACCGAGGCCGAGGTGCGCGCGTACTGCGAGGCCAACATGACCGGCTACAAGCGGCCGAAGGTGGTCGAGTTCCGCACCGAGCTGCCGAAGAGCCCGGTGGGCAAGATCCTGCGGCGCGAGTTGAGGGACAAGACCTGACGATGCTGTGGATGAGCGCCCCGCAGAGGGCGTCATGCTGATAAATTCGGGCCGCGGCTGACCCGCCGCGCCGCGCCCTGGGAGAGCTCTGGTGATCTGGACCAAAACTGACGCGGGACGAATCGAGATGACGGCGCGCGCGCTCGTCAAGGAGCGTGCGCAGCGCAACCTGCTGCTGCTGATCGACGGTGCGAAGTCCGAGGAGATGCTGCTGGCCAACGTGGTCGGCGTGACGATCGACGACTTCCGGGCCCTCGAGACCCTGGGCCTGATCGCGCAGGTGTCGGGCAGCGGCAGTTCACGCCTGAACACCCCGCCGGCTGCGGCGCCGGCCAGTGCGCCCGCTGCCGCCTCCGGCGGTGTCGGCACGCCGGTCGACCCGGGCGAGCTCGACTACGCGAAGTTCACGTCCACGCTGACGCAGATGATCTCCAGCGAACTCGGCCTGCGCGGCTTCACGCTGACGCTCGCGGTCGAGAAGGCCAGCACCATCGAGGAACTGCGCGACGTGGCCGACCGCACGATCGAGCAGATCCGCTCGCGCAAGGGCGAGCCCGCGGCGCACAAGGCGCGTCGCGCTCTGTACGGCGGCTGAGCTGGCCCCAACCCCCGCGCCCCCGGCGCGCCCGCTGTGGCGCAGGCTGCTGCGGCTGCCCTGGCGGCTGTTGCGCGCGCTGCTGCTGGTGCTGGCGGCGCTCGTGCTGTTCATCGAGGAGTGGGGCTGGCGGCCGCTGACGGCCTTCGTCGCGCGGCTCGCGAAGTGGCCGCCGCTGGCGCGCTTCGAGGCGCTGGTGCGCGCCGCGCCGCCGCGCATTGCGCTGCTGCTGTTCCTGGCGCCGGCGGTCGCGCTGTTCCCGATCAAGCTGCTCGCGTTGTGGATCCTCAGCCGCGGCCATGCGCTGCTCGGCATCACGGTGATCGTCGTCGCCAAGCTGCTCGGCACCGCGATCGTCGGGCGCCTGTTCATCCTGACCGAGTCGCAGCTGATGCATTTCGCGTGGTTCGCGCGGGCGCTGACGTGGTGGCGCGCGACCAAGCTGCGCGTGATGGAGGCGCTGCGCCGCTCGGCCGCGTGGCGCGGCGCGCGGCGGCTGAAGACGCGCTGGCGTGCATGGCGCCGGCGCTGGCGCGGTCTCGACGAGCAGGACGGCTGAGGCGAACGGGCTGACCGGAAGGGCTGGCACACTTCGGTCATGCCTCCCCGTTTCCATGTGGCCGAGCCGATGCTGGCCGGCGTCGAACTGAGCCTTCCTCCCGGTGCCGCGCGCCACGTGCAGGTGCTGCGCCTGCAGCCCGGCGATCCGCTGACGCTGTTCAACGGCGAGGGCGGCGAGTGGCAGGCCGAGGTCGTCCGGATGGGCCGCGGCGACGTGGCCGTGCGCCTGAATGCGCACATCCCGGTCGACCGCGAGCTGCCGATCCATGTGACGCTCGCGCTCGGCATGCCGGCCAACGAGCGCATGGATGCGCTGGTCGAGAAGGCGACCGAGCTCGGCGTCGCAGTGATCCAGCCGCTGATGACCGAGCGCTCGGTGCTGCGCCTGAGCGGCGAGCGCGCCGACAGGAAGCAGGCGCATTGGCAGGGCGTCGCGGCCGCGGCCGCCGAGCAGTGCGGGCGCACCCGCGTACCGCTGATCGCGCCGGTGCGCAGCCTCGCCGACTGGCTGCGCGGCCAGCCGCCGGCCGCCGGCCGCCGCTTCGTGCTGAGCCTGCGCACGCCCGAGCCGCTGCAGGCCGAGGCCGGTGGTGCGCTGACCTTCCTCAGCGGCCCCGAAGGCGGGCTCAGCGAGGCCGAAGAGGCGGCGGCCGCGGCCAGCGGCTTCGCGCCGGCCAGCCTCGGCCCGCGCGTGCTGCGGGCCGACACGGCACCGCTCGCGGTGCTCGCGTACCTCGGGCTGTCGTCGGGCGCCTGAGCCCCGAGCGGTCTTGTGGTCGACACGGGCGGCGCCCACAATCGGTCTCCCCACTCCAAGGAGCACCTCATGGGACTGCTGGATTCCGTGATCGGCATGGTGGCCGGCCAGAACGACCCGACGGGCCAGGGCGGCGGCAACCACGCCGCGCTGATCACCGCCGTGGTGTCGATGTTGAACGCGAACGGCTCGGGTGGCGGTCTCAACGACCTGATCGCCCGCTTCGAGCAGGGCGGGCTCGGCTCGGTGATCGGCTCGTGGGTGTCGACCGGGCAGAACCTGCCGATCTCGGCCGAGCAGCTGCAGAGCGTGCTCGGTTCAGGCCAGCTGGCGCAGATCGCCGAGCAGCTCGGGCTGTCGCACGGCGAGGCGGCCGATCAGTTGTCGCAGGTGCTGCCGCAGGTGGTCGACCACCTGACGCCGAACGGGGAGTTGCCGGCCAGCGGTGCGGCCGGCGGGATGGGCGATATCGGCAGCCTGATCGGGAGCTTGCTGCGACGCTGACGGGGGCGGGCCGAGCGCCGGGCCGCCCCAAGCCGGCCCGCATCCCCTCGGGGGATCGACCGGCGTACCCGCCGGGCGAGGGGTTGTCATGGGTCAGCGCGCCGAACCGGCCACCAGGTCGAAGCGGAACAAGCGGCACTCGATCGGCCCGTTCCACATCGGCACGCGCTTCGACTCCTTCAGCCGCATCGAGCCCGGCAGCTTCATGTCCGGGCTCAGCACCCAGGCGGTCCAGCCGGCGGGGTGCTGGGTGTAGGCGCGCTTCCAGTGCGCCGACAGGCGCGGGAAGAAGTCGGCGACCAGGGCCTTGTTGTCGTCTTCATCGTGCGCCGGCGCGCGCGCCTTGCCCGCGACCTCGATGCGCTCGCCGTATGGCGGGTTGATCATCAGCGTGCCGGGCAGCGTGGCCGGCAACGTGGGCGCCGGGCGCTCCAGCGCATCGCCGCCGTTGAACTGGATCGCCTGCTCGACGCCGGCGCGCTGCGCATTGCGGCGCGCGAAATCGACCATCCGGAACGACACGTCGCTCGCGTGGATCGTCACCGCGCTCGCGTGGATGCGCGACTGCGCATGGCTCTTCAGGCGCTGCCATTGCGCGCGCATCTCGGCATCGGCGAACGGCAACAGCCGCTCGAACGCGAAGCGGCGCTTCAGCCCGGGCGCGATGCCGCAGGCGATCTGCGCGGCCTCGATCGCGATCGTGCCGGAGCCGCAGCACGGGTCGTGCAGCGCGCCGCCGGCCTCGGGCGTGCCGCGCCAGCCGGCGGCGGCCAGCATCGCGGCGGCCAGCGTCTCCTTCAGCGGCGCGTCGCCCTTGTCCTCGCGCCAGCCGCGCTTGAACAGCGGCTCGCCCGAGGTGTCGACATACAGCGAGGCCCGCTCCTCGGCGACGTGCAGCAGCAGCGGCAGGTCGGGGTGGCGGGTGTCGACGCTCGGGCGCGTGCCGGTGGCTTCGCGCAACTGGTCGCACACCGCATCCTTGATGCGCAGCGCGGCGAAGTTCAGGCTGCGCAGCGGGCTGCGGTGCGCGGTGGTGTCGACGCGCAGCGTGTGTTCGGGCGTGATCCACTGCTGCCAGTCGACGCCGCGCGCGAGCTCGTACAGGTCGTGCTCGTCGCGGTACGGCCCCTCGGCCACCTCGGCCAGCACGCGCTGCGCGAGCCGGCATTCGAGGTTCAGCGTCATCACGTCCTGCGGGTCGCCGTCGAGCGCGACGCCGCCGCGGCCGGCGTGCACCTGCGCGGTCGGCAGGATGCGCAGCACCTCTTCTTCGAGGAGCGCTTCAACGCCCGCGGCACAGGGCAGGAACAGGGGGAGGGCGCACATCGGGATTCAGTTCAGAGGGATTTGCGGAGGTTCGCGGGCGCGATCTTCAGCGCTTCGCGGTACTTCGCGACGGTGCGGCGCGCGACCTGGATGCCCTGCTCCTCCAGCATGTGGCTGAGCTGGCTGTCCGACAGCGGCTTGGCCGCGTCCTCGGCGCTGACCAGCTGCTTGATCAGCGCGCGCACCGCGGTGCTCGACGCATTGCCGCCGGCCTCGGTGTTCAGCGACGAGCCGAAGAAGTACTTCAGCTCGAAGGTGCCGAACATCGTGGCCATGTACTTGGCCGTCGTCACGCGCGAGATGGTCGATTCGTGCAGGCCGAGCTCGTCGGCGATCTCGCGCAGCACCAGCGGCTTCATCGCGATCTCGCCGTGCGTGAAGAAGCTCTTCTGCCGCTCGACGATCGCCTGCGAGACGCGCTGGATGGTGTCGAAGCGCTGCTGGATGTTCTTCATGAACCAGCGCGCCTCCTGCAGCCGCGAGCTCAGCGCGCTGCCGCCGGCCCCGCCCGAGCCGCGGCCCTGGCGGATCGCCTGCGCGTAGAGGTCGTTGATGCGCAGCTTGGGCATCACGTCGGGGTTCAGCACGACCTTCCAGTTGCGGCCGGACTTCTGCACGATCACGTCGGGCACGATGATGTTGGCCTCGGCACGCGCGAACGGGCGGCCCGGCTTCGGCTCCAGCGCGACGATCAGCGTCTGCGCTTCCTTGATCAGCTCCTCGTCGGCGCCGGTCGCGGCCATCAGCTTCTTCATGTCGCGCCGGGCCAGCAGGTCCAGGTGCTGCTTGCAGATGATGATCGCGATCATCTGCGCCTCGCAGCGCTCCTGCGCGCGCAGCTGCAGCGTCAGGCATTCGCCGAGGTTGCGGGCGCCGACGCCGAGCGGCTCCATGTTCTGCAGCCACTTCAGCGCGCACTGCAGGCGCTCGAGGATCTCCTCCTGCTGCTCGGGGTCGCCTGCCAGCTCGGCGGCGATCTCCTCGAGCGGGTCGGCCAGGTAGCCGTCGTCGTCGAGCGATTCGATCAGCACGGTGATCGCGATCGCATCTTCGGCACTGACGCGCATGCCGAGCAGCTGCTCGCGCAGGTGATCCTGCAGGCTGGGGGCCTGCGGGTTGCGGTCCTGGCCGTCGAAGTCGTCGTCGGGGTTGCTGCCGCTGCCGGCCGCGCTGGGCGTCTCGCGGATGCCGTCGAAATCGTCGCGCTCGGTGCCGTTCTCCCAGTCCTCGCGCTCGGTCGCGCCGAACTCGGCGCTGTCGACGCCGGCGGACTCATCGGGCGCGGTCTCGGCGGACGACTCGCTCGCGGTGCTGCTGTCGGCCTCGCGCTCGGCATTGCGCTCCGAGGTCGTCAGCCGTTCGGTCAGGGGCTCGGACGGGGCCGCCTCCTCCAGCTCGGCCTCGAGGAAGGGGTTCTGCTCCAGCATCTGCTCGACTTCCTGGTGGAGTTCGAGCGTGGAGAGCTGCAGCAGCCGGATGGACTGCTGCAACTGCGGCGTCAAGGCCAGATGCTGCGACAGGCGGACCTGAAGGGAGGGCTTCATGTGTCAGCCCTCACATGCGGAAGTGTTCGCCGAGGTAGACCTTTCGCACATCGGCGTTGTCGACGATCTCGGCCGGCGTGCCCTCGGTGAGCACACGCCCCTCGCTGATGATGTACGCGCGGTCGCAGATGCCCAGCGTCTCGCGCACGTTGTGGTCGGTGATCAGCACCCCGATGCCACGGCTCTTCAGGAACCCGATGATGCGCTGGATCTCGATCACCGCGATCGGGTCGACGCCGGCGAACGGCTCGTCCAGCAGGATGAAGCGCGGCTGCGTGGCCAGTGCCCGGGCGATCTCGACGCGGCGGCGCTCGCCGCCCGACAGCGCCGGTGCCGGGCTGTCGCGCAGCTTCTCGATGCTCAGGTCGTTCAGCAGGTCGCCGAGCAGCTTGTCGACGGTGGCCTTCGGCAGCTCCTTGCCGTCGGGGCCGCGCTGCAGCTCGAGCACGGCGCGGATGTTCTCCTCGACGGTCAGCTTGCGGAAGATCGAGGCTTCCTGCGGCAGGTAGCTCAGGCCCAGGCGCGAACGCTGGTGGATCGGCAGGCGCTCGACGCGCTGGCCGTCGATCAGGATCTGGCCGTCATCGGCGCGCACCAGGCCGACGATCATGTAGAAGCTGGTGGTCTTGCCGGCGCCGTTCGGGCCGAGCAGCCCGACGACCTCGCCGCTGCGCACCGACAGGCGCACGTCCTTGACCACCTTGCGCGCGCCATAGGTCTTCTGCAGGCCGATGGCCTCCAGCCGGCTGGTGTCGGCCGCGGCGGTGCTGGCGGGGACGGCGCTCAACGGCGTGCTCCCGAGGCTGCCTGCGAGGCCGCTTCAGCGGCGGCCGGCGTGCCTTCCTTCGGCGTGAACACGTAGCGCACGCGGCCGGTCGGGTTGCTCGGGGTCACCGCGGCGCTGCCGCCGGCGACGGTGAAGAGCTCGGCCGTGCCGTCGTAGGTGATCAGCGCGCCGGTCACTTCGTCGGCCACCGCGGTGCCGCGCAGCCGGCGCACCGAGGCCTTGTTGACGAAGCGGATGGTGTCGAGCTTGCTGTCGTACTCGAGGCGCTCGGCCTCGCCTTCGACGAATTCATTCACGCCTTCGCGTTTCTGCCGGAAGCTGGCCGGCTGGGTCGGCGTGCCGACGGCGATGGCGGACTGGTAACCGTCCGGCCCCTCGCGAACCTCGATGCGCCCCGCCTTGATCAGCATCGTCCCCTTGCTGACGACGACGTTGCCGTTGAACACGACCAGCTGGTTGATCAGGTCGACCTTGCCCGGCTGGTCGGATTCGACCTCCATCTTCTTCAGCCGGTCGGCCCGTTCGGCCTGGGCCGGCAACGCCGTGGCAAGCGCACAGGCGGCGGCGACAAGCGCCAGCCGACGCCGGGAGAAAAGGGAGGTGTAGGTAAGTGGGGTCATTGCGGCATGAAACTTGCAGGCCATTCTAGCCACAGTTTCATGCCGTCGGGGTTACCAGATGAAGTCGGCGTTGCACCGACTTGGGGTCATCAAGCGCCGGTGCGGGATTTCTGGATCAGGAAGTCGGTGACCTGCAGCATGCGCTCGTTGGTGCCGGCCAGCGACCCCGAGGTGAAGTAGCGGCCGTTGATGCCCAGCGCCGGCACGCCATCGAGCTTGTAGGCCTCGGCCAGCTTGGCGGCCTGCTTGGTCTTGGTCTGCGTCGAGAACGAGTTGTAGGCCTCCAGGAACTTGGCGCTGTCGACGCCGTTCTTGGCCATGAAGGCGGCGATCTCGTCGGGCTTGTCCAGGCGGGCGTGCTCGCTGTGGATCGCGTAGAAGACCTTGCGGTGCATCGCATCGACCTTGCCCAGCGTCTCGAGCGCATAGAAGATCTTCTGGTGCGCGACGAACGGCTCGTCGCGGAACGCGACCGGCACGCGGCGGAACACCACGTCGGCCGGCAGCTTCTTCTGCCAGGCGTCGAGCGCCGGCTCGAAGGCGTTGCAGTGCGGGCAGCCGTACCAGAAGAACTCCACCACCTCGATCTTGCCCGGCGTGGCAGGCGACACCGGCTGCGCGAACTTGATGTAGTTGGTGCCCTCGACCGGGGCGCCTTGCGCGAGGGCGCCGGTGCTGGCGGTGAGGCCGATGGTGCCCAGGCCGGCACCGCCCAGGCTGGCTCCGACCAGCTGTGCCGAGAAATCGCGACGGTTCATGTTCAGTTCCAAAGTGGTAGGGATCAACGACGAGCGGTGGAGTCGGTGTCGGATGGAAAAGTTCAGGGCTGCTCTTTCGATCCCGGCTTACTTCTGCACGCGGACCAGCGCCGATTCCACCCCCACGCCATCCAGCTTTTCCTTCGCCAGGTCGGCGTCTTCCTTCTTGTCGTACGGGCCGAGGCGCACCCGGAACATCGTGCGCCCGGACTGCTCGCGCTCGGTGATCTTGGCCTGCAGGCCCATCATCGCCAGCTTGGCCCGTTGCTGCTCGGCATCCTCGACGCGCCCGAAAGCGCCTGCCTGGACGAAGTAGCTC
>NZ_JBFUCB010000117.1:0-12811 GCF_056405435.1 Rhizobacter sp. P1_G5
CCCGCTGGCAAAGCTGCGCCGCGTCAGCTGGGCGCAGCTCAGCGACTACGACTACATCTCGGTGGGCCGCTCGTCCGGCAACCGGGTGTTGCTGGACCAGGCGTTGGCGGGTGTCTCCGGTCGCCCGCAGGCCATCTACGAGGCGCAGCACGTCACGACGACACTCGGCCTGGTCGAGGCCGGGCTCGGCGTCGCTGCGGTGCCTTCGATGGCGATGCCGGGCCCTGACCACCCACTCCTGGTGAGCCTGCCGCTGGTCGATCCCGTGGTCACCCGCAAGGTCGGGCTGATCTGGCGTCGCGGGCGCCCGCTGTCACCTGCGGCGCAGCAGTTGTTCGATCTCTTCGGCGAGGTGAAGGCCGGGCGGAGGACTGGACGAACCGCGTAGCTGCCAGCCCGGCGCTTCGGCCGGGAGACTCACCGCGCCAGCGCCGCGACCTCTGCGGCGCTCAACGCGCCCGCATGCACGCGGAAGTCCTGGATGCGGCCGTCGAACGACGGATGCCCCCAGTTGCGACCCAGGAAGGCCACCTGGTCGCCGACCTGGCGCGGCGACAGCAGGATGTCGTCGGATTTCGCCACTTCGGTGCCGTCCAGATACAGCCGCGCGGTGTTGCCCCGCAGCGTGACCGCCAGATGGACCCAGCGCCTGACAGGCAGGGCACTCGGCGCCTCCACCACCTGCGAGTCGTTGTGGCCTGCGCCGGCGATCACGAAGCGCAGCACGCCCTGACCGCCGCTCTGGGGCGCGATGCACATGTAGCTGAATCCGTCCTGCCCCGCGTAGAACATGCAGGTGTCCCAGTGCAGCCCATTCGCGTAGGCCCACAGGGACACGCTGAAATCGTCGAGGTCGCCGAACAGCCCCGGCGGCAGCTGCAGGCCCGCCTTCTTGCCGTCGAACACGAGGGCCTTGTCGTTGCGACGCCCGTCGCCCCAGGCCGCGCCGTCGAGCAGCGTGCCTTGCACCGAACCCGAGGTGCCGGCGGCGCTGAACAGCGTGCCAGCCGTGCCTGAGTTGTTCACGCCGTTCAGCGGCATGGCCAGGCGGGGCTCGCCCGGAACGGCGATGCGGGCCACGTTGGAGCCGGTGCCCGGGGCACCGGTGCCCTGGGCGGTGACCTGGTAGAACCAGACGCCGTTGGCCGGCATGTCGCTGTACGTGAGCAGTTCGCTCGCCGAGACCGTGCCGAGAAGGGTGAAGGGACCGTTCGCCTGTGCGCTTCGCTTGACCGCATACGAGGTCGCGCCGAGGCTGCCCCACCACGACAGCACGACGCGGTCGCCGCGCAGATGGGCGGTGAGGCCCGATGCCGGCTTCATCGTCTCGGAATAGCCAGGACGGCGATGGATCAGCGTCGGCCACCACACGTCGTCGCTGCTGCCGCCGTACTTCGGCTCGCACTGCAAGGCCATGCGCGTGACGTTGGGCGCTGCCAGCCCCAGGCGGTTGACGTAGTGGTTGTAGATGGGCTCCCACGCATTGCGGCCGTGCTGGAACGACTGGTTCACCTCGGTCCACAGGGCCGTGTGAGGCTCCGGCGGAATTTGTTCGCGCGCAAAGGGCATCGGGTAGGTCTTGCCGTTCTCGTCGAGCAGGTTGGAGCGCGCGACATATTCGGCAGCTGCCAGGAAGCGGTTGTTGTACAGCCCGTAGAGATCGTCGCCCTGGTTCCAGGCCATCTCCAGCAGGTCGCCGCCGAGCGACATGCCCAGCGTCGAGTGGCCCTGGTCGCGGCCGCTCTCCTCCCACTGCCCGAAATGGCCGGGGTGCATGTAGTAGACGCTGTGCACGATGGAGCCGTTGCCGAACATCCTCAGCTTGCCGCGGTTGTTGCCGGCGTAGTAGTCGCAGGCCAGGCGGTAGAGGTCGGGCCGGTCGCAGAACACGCCGATCGCCAGCGCACCGCACAGCGATGCCAGGTCCCAGTTGGCGTGGGACCCCAGCGCCGCGCCGTTGAGGCGGTTTTGCGAGATGCCGGCGAAGACCTTGAGCAGCATCTCCTGGAAGCGCTTCTGGCTCTGCGGCGCCCAGCCGGGGTAGGTGCGCAGGATCTCGCCGATCTGCGCCAACTGGTGGCCTTGTATGCCGGCCAGGATGATGAAGGTGTGGTCGTCATGGGCGGTCGATCCGGGAGGCACCGTTCCGACCTCCTTCAGCGTGTTCGCCCAGGCGTCCAGGAACTCCACCGCCTTGTCGGCATAGCGGTTGTCCTGGGGGTCGGACAGCTTCCAGCGCAGTACCAGGGTCCAGGCGCGCGCGATGTCGCCGTACAGCGCGTACTTGGTGCTATCGGCCCGGTAGACCGCGGGCTGCGGATTGGGCTTGGCGTCCAAGGAGGCGTTGCGCTCAGCGCACAGCTTGTTCCACCATCCCGTCCACGGCTCCTGGCCTGCCTTGATGTGCGCGCGGATGCGCGTGGCGTCGTCTTCGGTGACCAAGAGGCCCGGGTGGCGGAAGGCGCCGCTCACCGAGGCCGGGGTCCGCAGGCCGGCAGCACCGGCATCTCCGGAGTCCTCATCGTCGCCGTCACGACAGCCCGGCAGCAGCGGCAGCGCGGGAAGCAAGGGAAACAGACCCAGGCCGAATGAGAATGCGCGCCGCGTGCGATGCGGCAACTCGTCGACGCGAGTGGCTTCCGGGGATGTCTTGGACACGCGGGGTTCCTTGTTTTTCCGTAGAGGTCGGCAAGCTAGCGCAAAACATCGGCGCCGTCCTGACGAAGCTGTGACGGCCGGTCCGTACCGTGCAAGGATTGCTTTTTTTCCGACGCATCGCCTCAAGTGGCCTGGGGATTGCATGTTCAACCTCTCATGCAATGGAGAGCGCGGCACGAGCCGCGCACCGCATGCGAATTGCGTTCACACCTGACCATCCTTGACAGCGGCGCCGTGTCGCGCGTCGAAGGGCGGGCCCGGTCTGACAAACAAGGTCACTGCCGCACAACGAGCTCCTGCTCGTCGACGCCTCCCTCGGTGTGGCGGCGATCCGACTGTCCTGCAATTCGACGCGCACGATGAATGAAGTTTCTTGTTTGTTCAAAGAGGAAAAAATGCCGAACGCACTGAACGCCGCCCCCGTCCGCCTGGTGGCGCTCTCCCTCATGATGGCTGGTGTCGTCTCCTGTGGCGGGAGCGGGGCATCGTCCTCCGGTTCCGATGCGGCGCCCCCGCCCTCTTCCGGAACTCCGCCTCCTCCTGCACCACCTGCAGCCCCTGCGCCTCCTGCCGCCCCTGTGCCGCCTGCGCCGCCTGCTTCGATCAACGCCAGCCTCGGCGTACCCGGTCGGCTGCTGGTTGGCCTGGGTGCCGGCAACAAGATCGCCGACATGACGAGCCAGCAGATTCGACCGGACATCATCGACACGTACCTGGTCGGGGTGGGAGATGGTTCGTGGCCGTACTGGAACAGCCCCGATGGGGCCTACGTCACCTATGCCTCCGCGAACGCCAAGGCGGCCGGCGCCGTGCCCCTGTTCACGCTCTACCAGATGGCCTCCAGGGGCGAAGGGAACCTCAGCGCCATCAACGACGCAAGCTTCATGGCCAGCTACTGGTCACAGGTCAGGCTGATGTACCAGAAGATCGGGGCGACGGACCAACCGACGCTCGTCAACCTGGAACCGGACTTCTGGGGCTTCGTGCTGACAGGTGCTCCCGGCGGCGACCCGACGAAGGTGCCGGCGCGCGTGAGCACGGTGAGCGAATGCGCAGGCCAACCGGACGACGTCACGGGGCTCGCGCGCTGCCTGCTGACGCTCGGGCGGACCTATGCACCCAAGGCGAAGATCGGCTTTCCGCCGTCCTTCTGGGGACGGGATGCCACCACCGTCGGCAACTTCATGCTGAAGCTCGGGGCGGACAAGGCCGACTTCATCGTGGCGCAGACGGTCGACCGTGACGCCGGTTGCATGGAAGTCAGCCCGCCCCCCGACGAGTGCGCCGGGCGAGGCAACGGTCCGTTCTACTGGGACGAAGCCAACGTGGCGACGCCCAACTTCCGCCAGAACCTCGACGAGTGGAGCACCGCGCGAAGCGTGCTCGGGAACCTGCCCATCCTGTACTGGCAGACGCCGATGGGCGTGCCTTCGGCGACCCCCGGCGGCACTCCCGGACACTTCCGCGACAACCACGTCCACTACATGCTCACGAACCCGACGCAGTACACCGCCATCGGCGTGTTCGGGATCGTGTTCAGTGGCGGCGGGAGCACCTCGGCCAACATCACCACCGACGGTGGACAGTTCGCCCGCACGTTCAAGGCGTACCTGGCAAACCCGGCCGCGCTTGCTCACTGAAGGCCTTCGACCTGCCTGCCCCCGAGGGGGCGGCAGGATGCGTGCGTTCAGTTGCTGTAGAACAAGCCTCGGCAGCCGCCGGCGGTGTAGACCCGTCCGTAGAGGTTCTGATCGGCCGCCATCAGGTTGATGCCGCCGAACTGGTGCGCATCGTCGTTGAAGCGCTGCCAGCTGGTGCCGGCGTCGTCGGAGCGGTACACGCCCCACACGCCGTTCATCGCACCCACCACGTAGACCGCGGCCGAGTACGCGGCGCCCGCCCTGGCCTTGCCCAATGCCAGCACGCTGGCGCCCTGCACCTCGGGCCACTGCCCGGGGTCACGACTGCCCCAGACCGACGCAAAGTTGCTGAGCTTCGTCCAGTTCGCGCCCGAATCCACCGAGTGATACACGGCGTTGCCGTCGGCCAGCCAGAGGTCGCCCTCGACGTTGGGGTTGACCGCCATCGACGTGTTCCCGAAGGGATTGGCGCGCAGGTTGGCAGACACCGAGCCCGGGCTCAGCGTGAAGTTGTGGCCGCCATCGGTCGAGACGTAGACCTTGCCCGGCGTGCCCCACCAGGCACCGCCCGAGTCGTAGGCATAGACCTTGTTCGCGTTCTTGCGGTCCGCCACCATGCGGTAGCTGCGAGGGAACCCGCCGATGACGGTGAGCGCCGGCAGGTTGGTGGCCGTCCAGCTGGCGCCGTTGTCGGTGGTGTACGACGGCACCGAATCGGCCGGCGCCCACACGGCCTTGTTGCGCGCGGTGACGGCGATGTTCGACGCTTCGCTCGTGTTGGCCACGCCGCCGGCGGCGAGTGAGGCAAAGGTCGCCCAGGTCTTGCCGCCGTCGCCGGACCAGAAGCCGGTGCCCTTGCCGCTCGAGTTCAGCAGGCCGACCCCGGCGATGTAGAGCGGATCGGACCACGCCACGTCGGACGAATTGCCGTTGCTCCATTGGGTGGAAGGACCTTGGGTCGGCTTCTTCGCGAGGTCGGTGTAGACCCACGTTCCAACGTCGCCCACTGAGTAGATCACCGGATAGGGCGCGCCGGCCGGCGGCGTCCTGAGGGCCAGCGCGCAGGTCTCCTCGAGCCCGTCGACGGCAAAGGTCCAGCTCGGCGTGGCCGAGGAGGCGTTCCGGGTTTCCCAGATGCCGCCGCCGTACACGTGCAGGACGTGGTCGCGGTCGGAGGGATCGATCTCGACGTCGTCGATCCAGCCGGAGAAGCCGTCGTCGGCCGGCGTATGCGGCATCGTGGCCGCGATCTCGCGCCAGGTGCTGCCGCCGTCATCGGACAGCTGGACGATCTTCTGGCCGCTGTAGTTGCCCCAGGTGTTGGTCACGCCCAGTGCAATGCGCGCCGTCGAGCCGGTGCCGAAGACGGACAGGCCGCCATAACCGGAGGCGTCGTTGCTGTTGAGCAAGGTCCAGGTGCTGCCGCCGTCGAACTTGTAGAGACGGGCGGGACCGGGCGAACTCGGGCCCGCGCCCTGGGTGAACACCACATAGAACTTGCCGTCGGCGGCCCGCACCATGTGCGGGATGTGGGAGCCGGACACCGGCGTCGAGACCGCAGTCCACGATGCCCCGCCGTTGGTGGACTTGTACAGGTTCGAACCCAGGCCCGCCACGCTGACGTAGTCCGGCGCGATGGCGGCGTAGAGGGTCGAGGTCGCCGTGCCCGTGCCCCGGGTCCCGGTGTCGTAGACCACCAGCTCGACACCCATCACCTGGCCGCCCGCCGCGTTGATCTGGTCGGCGCTCATCTTGGTGGACGACAGCGCGTTGACCTGCGCCCACGTGGCGCCGGAGTCCGCGCTCTTCCACAGGCCGGCCGTGCGCGAGCCGTAGAACAGCGTCGACGGCTTGTTCGGGTCGACCATCAGCCGTTCGCCGATGGCCCGGCCGTTGTTGTTGCCACCCGCGGAGAACGGCAGGTCGACGTGGGACCAATGGTCGCCGCGGTCGCTGGAGCGGTACAGCCGGGCGGTGGCATCCGCCGAGGCGTACATGCCGCCGACCAGGTAGACGGCCTGGTCGTTGTTCGGGTCCAGCGCGATGCTTTCGACCCCGTGGTAGGAGCCTTCGGCGCCGCTGAAGCCGTCGGTGATCGGCACCCAGGCCTTGGTGGCCTGGTTCCAGCGATAGGCGCCGCCGACGTCGGTGCGTGCGTAGAGAACGTTCGCGGACGTGGGATGGAAGACGAGACCGGTGACGTAGCCGCCGCCGCCGTACTTCGCGTTGGTCCAGGCGGTGCCGTGGGTCACGGACGCCGCCGCGGAGGCCGCACCTTCCCCGGTGGCGTTCGAGGCCGTGACCACGAAGTAATACGTCGTGCCATTGACGACGGTGCTGTCGGCCAGGCTCGTCGAGGACGTCGAGCCGATCAGCGTGCCTCGCTGGCCCTGCGTTGTCGACCGGTAGACCCGGTACGCGGTGGCTCCGGACACGGCGGCCCAGCTGACGGTCACCTGGGCCCCGGCGTCGGTCGCCTTCACGCTTCCCACAGCCCCCGGCACGGCGGCCGGCGCAGGCGCAGGCGCAGGCGCAGGCGCAGGCGCAGGCGCAGGCGCAGGCGCAGGCGCAGGCGCAGGTGCGGGCGCAGGCGCAGGTGCAGGTGCGGGCGCAGGCGCAGGTGCAGGTGCGGGCGCAGGCGCAGGTGCAGGTGCAGGTGCAGGTGCAGGTGCAGGTGCAGGTGCAGGTGCAGGTGCAGGTGCAGGTGCAGGTGCGGGTGCAGGTGCTGGCGCAGGAGCCGGCGCAGGCGCAGGCGCAGGTGCAGGTGCCGGCGCAGACGAGACCGGGGAGGCGGCGTCGCCTCCGTTGGCACCGCCACAACCCACCAGCAGTGCCACGAGGCCAGCCGACAGGCAGCGTGTCGCGGTTGGCACCACATCCGCAAGCTCTGCCTGCAGCATCCGGGTCACGAGGGGAAACGACTCTGGCAAGGGCGTGTCGACGCGCTGCCGCGAAGTGAAGTGTGAATGGTTCATGGCGCTGCAGTCTCGGCACAGGGCGGCCCGCATTCCTGATCGAACCGTTACGGAGCGGGCGCCGAAAAGAACTGTTACCGACGCAGGCCGCCGAGGCCGCCGACCAGCTTGCGCAACAAGCAACAATTCATGCCATCGCCTTCTGCCGACGAGCAGGTCCGCGCCGCGGCCCGACGATGGCGGCGCACCGACACTGCGCCGTTCCGGCGAGGCCTCAAAACCGGACGCCGACGATGCACAGCCTCTTCCTCCCTGATTCCCGATCTGCCCCCCTGCAGCCGATTGCAGCGCGACGCCCTCATGGGCACGCACCGGCGCGATGAGCGAGCTTGTCATCACACTGCCCGGCGGGTCGCTCGACCTGCTCGGAGGGCGTGTGCTTCGCCACGGGGAGGCGGTGAAGGTGGAGCCTCGGGCGTGGCGCGTGCTGGAGCGGCTGGCCCGCTTCCGCCATCGAGTGGTCACGAAGGAAGAGCTGGTGGCTGCGCTGCGCCCCGAGGGGGCGGTATCCGAAGGCGCGCTTCGGCAGGCGATCCGCGCGGCACGCCGGGCCATCGGCGACGACGGGCCGCAGCCGATCATCCGCTCGATCCCGCGGGTCGGCTACATCTTCGACGTCCCCTCGGCACCGGCATCGCAGCCCGCTGCGGCGGACCTGCCGCGCGAGGGCGTCCCCTCGGTGATCATCGGCCCGTTGCGCAATCACACCGGGCGGCCGAGCCTGCACTGGGCGACGCACGGCCTGGTCGCCTGCATCGCGCACGGCTTGTCGATCGACAGGCGCATCCAGGTCCAGGACGCACTGTCGCTGGAAACGTCCTGGCCCGAAGGGCAGGTCCGCATGCTGCAGATGTTGCGCGCCGCCGGCGCGCGCTGTGCCGTGGTCGGCTCACTGAGGCTCGCTGGCGGCGAACTCGCGCTCGAGCTGAACGTCCACGACCAGGGCAGGAAGAGCGTCATCGCGATCCACGCTGCTGATCCAGCAGGGCTCGTGCTGCCCGCCATCGCGGCCTTGCGGCAGACGGTGCTGGGCGATGGCAGGCGCCGAGCCTCGGCCCACGGGATGAGCGGCTGCTCGCCGCTGTCGATCGAGTTGTTCGCGCGGGCCAGGCACTCCGCTGCGATGAGCCGACATCCTGCAGCGCTGCGGGCCCTTGCGCTGCTTCAGCAACTGGAGCCGGAGTTTCCTGGGCTCGATCTGGAATTGCTGCGTGCACAGGCCGTCTGCGGCAGCGATGACGGACCTCGCACCGCGGCCCGGCTGCTGGAAACCGCGAGACGCGGCCAGGACCGGTGTCTCGAAGCGCAAGGGCAACAGCATCTCGGGACGCTGCACCACGTGAAAGGCCGATTGCGTGAGGCGGCGCAGAGCCTGGAGCACGCCCTCGTGCTGGGCCGCGGCTGCATGCCGCCGCACTGGCAGGGGCACGCCTTGACGCTGCTGGCATCCGTCGAATGCCGCCTCGGCGAGCTGCATTCCGTTCAGGCACGGCTCGACGAGGCCCAGGCCATCTTCACGCGCATCGGCAGCCAGTGGGGATTGCTGACCGTGCTGTGGCTGCGGGCGATCATGACCTCGCTGTCCGGCCACGCCGAGCAGTCCATCCGCTGGAACAGAAAACTTGCGAACGCGGCCCGCAGGCTGAATGCCAACACCGCACTGGTGAGCGTGTGCCTCAACCTTGCAGGTGAACTGGTGTACGCGGACCGCCTTGACGAGGCGCGCGAGTGTGCGGAGGAGGCCACCGCCACCGCGCTGGCGATCGAGGTCGATGTGGGCCTGTTGAGCACGGTGGTCAACATTCACAGCCTGCTCCATCGTCTGCAAGGCCGTCCGGATGCCGCTGCGGAGCTGCTGTCGCTTCTGCCGCGGCCGGACCGGATGCAGGACGGCTATCTGTGGCAGGCCCACGGGCATGCCGCCATGGCAGCCGGTCGCGTCGACGAGGCGGCCGACTGTTTCCTGCGCGCGGCGGCCGAATGCCGCGTTCAAGGCAATCGCGCTGCCGAGGCGCCCCTGCTGCCGTGGCTCGTCGAGGCTCTCGTGCGCTGTGGGCGCCTGGCCGCCGCACAGGCTGAACTCGAGCGCGCAGACGCGCAGGCCCACCTGCAGGACGAGAGCACCACCGCGAACCTGCTCTACCCACGCGCGTTGCTGGCACGCTGGCACCAGCAGGAACCGGAGGCCCAGGCACTGCTTGCGCGGCTGACGACTGCGCCGGCCGCGCTGCCCCTCTTCCGCCGGCTCGGACGGGAGCTGTCAGCAGTGCCCATCGATCCGCGGCGCGAACACCCGATGCCGATGGCGCCACCGAACGGCGTGATGCGTCGGGAGTACCGATTCTCCCATTGCGTGCTTGACGTGGAGCGACGGGAACTGTGGGTCGACGGACGGCGCCAGACACTCGAGCCAAGACCGTTCGACGTGCTCGTGCATCTGTACCGCAATCGTCATCGCGTGGTGACTCTGGACGAGCTCCTCGACACGGTGTGGCGCAGGGCGACAGTGTCGCCGGAAGTGGTCGCGCAAGCGATCACCAAGATCCGCCAGGCGATGCGGCGGAGCAAGACGCACGCGGTACGGGTCCACACCGTCTATCGCAAAGGCTACCGGCTGCTGGCCGATACGCACGTGGAGGCCGATGATGACATCGCCGCGGCGCTGCTGCCCGACCCGCACGCGACACCGGAGCGCCTGCTGGCCATCGTGCCGCTGCCGCCATCGGGCGGGAAGCCGGGCGCCGATCGCGATGATCGCGAACTCGGGTACTCACTGGACGTCCTCGGCTACGCCCTGGCCGTGCACTCACGGCTGAAGCGCATGTCCGACGCCGAGGCAAAGGCAGGCGCTGACGACGCCCTCGCCGCAACGCCGGATGCGATAGCGGCTGCGATCGGCATCCGCAGCCCTGGCGCGCACGTCCTGTTCGCCCGCCTGATGCGCCGGGACGCCGCCCTGGCCCTGGACTATGTGCTGACCACGCCCGCCGCGCGGATCGAAGGCAGCCTCCGCGACCGGTCGCCGGCGGCACTCGGTCGGCGGCTGGCCGCCAGGCTCTCGCGGTTGGTGGCCGACGCCGCGGAGGCACCCGCCCTTGCCGCCGACGAGGGCGTGTGGATGACGCAGATGCTTGACCTCGCGTCTCGTGCCGTCGAAGATCGCCGCGCCGGCATTGCGATGCAGATCCTCGACGTGATCCTCGACCAGAACCCCGACCACGATCTGGCGGCGGACCTCAAGGCGCGCATCACCGACGCCGGCCACGGCAGGCCGGACAGCACCGGTCGAACGAACCAATCCGCGTCTGCGCCATGATCGGAATCGCCGTGCGCTGATATCTCGCTGCGTGCAAGCGACGCGCTCAGGCCAAGCCCGTTTCACCACATCAACTCTCGACCTCGCGCAAGCCCTCCAGCAGGGCCTCGTACACCAGGCGGATGCGCGCCGGCACCGGCTGGCGCTGCACGCGGTAGACCGACAGTGGCCAGGGCTTGGGCGCCGTCTCGGGCAGGACCTCCTGCATCGCACCGCCGCGCAAGTGGTCTGCGACCAGCACGCCGGCCAGCTGTGCGATGCCCATGCCTGCGAGCACCGCATCGCACACGGCCTGGGCGTCGTCGGAGACGAATGCGGGGAGCGCGGGCAGGATCTCGCGCTCGCGGTTCAGCCTCCATGGCCAGGGGCGGCCGGTGTTGCGGTTGATCAGTTGGGCGGTGGGCAGGGTATTCAGGCCGGCCACCGACTCCACCGGCCCGATGCGTTTGAGCAGCGACGGCGCTGCGACGATGCGCAACGAGAATACCGACACCGTCCGCGCGACGAAGCGGCTGTCGCCCAGGCGGCCGGCGCGCACGCCGACGTCGATGCGCTGCGCCACCGCGTCGATCACCTGGTCGGACAGCCGCAGGTCGAAGCACAGGCCAGGATGCTGCAGCGCCAGGCGCTCGAGAAGGGGCATCACGAAGCGCCGACCCTGCATGGTCGGCGCCGCGATGCGCACCAGGCCCTGGACGGGCTCATCCTTCGCCAGCATCGCCGCCGCGAACAAGGCATCGACGCCCTGCAACGCCTGGCGCGCGTGCGGCACGAAGCGCTCGCAGAAATCGCTGGGTTGCACGCTGCGGGTGCTGCGGTGGAACAGCAGTTCGCCGAGATGGCCTTCGAGTTCCTTGACCGCCCGCGTGACCACCTGCGGCGAGATCGAAAGGCGGATCGCAGCCTCGCGGAAGTTCTGCGTCTCGTATGCGACGAGAAAGGTGCGCAGCAGGTCGATACGGTTCAGCATCCCTTGATTATTCCTCTGCTGGGAATTCTGATCTCCCAGTGTATTCATTCACAGGATCAACGCCGGTTTCCATACTGCCTTCCATCGCCGGCACGTCGCCGGCGCCTCACAGGAGCAAGTGAATGGAATTCAAGGACAAGGTCGTGCTGATCACCGGCGCGAGCTCGGGCATGGGCCGTTCGGCCGCGCAGGCCTTCGCGCGCCAGGGTGCGAAGCTGGTGCTGGGCGCGCGCCGCCGGGCCGAGGGCGAAACCTTGGTGGAGCAGATCCGCGCACAGGGCGGCAACGCGGTGTTCGCCCCGACCGACGTGACGCGCGAGGCCGACGTGGACGCGCTGGTGCAGCTGGCGCTCTCGCACCACGGCCGGCTCGATGTGGCCTACAACAACGCGGGCATCGAAGGCCGCAGCGCCGAGTTCGCCGAGCAGGACAGCGACAACTACGACCTGGTCATGAACACCAACGTGCGCGGGGTGTTCTGGGCGATGAAGCACGAGATCCGCGCGATGCTGCAATCGGGCGGTGGTGCGATCGTCAACAATGCATCGGTAGGCAGCGAGGTCGGATTCCCGAACCTGGCGCCTTACATCGCGAGCAAGCATGCGGTGATGGGCTTGACGCGCACCGCGGCGCTTGAGTACGTGCAGCGCGGCATCCGCGTCAACGCGGTGAACCCGGGCATGATCGACACGCCGATGCAGGACCGCGTATGGGGCGGCGAYGCACAGGCTCGCACCGCCTTCACCCAGCAGTTGCCGGCCGGTCGCTCCGGCTCGGCCGACGAAGTGACCGAGGCCGTGCTGTTCCTGGCTTCGCCCCGCGCCAGCTTTGTCACCGGCACCGGGCTGCTGATCGACGGCGGCTACGTGGCGCGCTGAGCGCCCGCACGGCCCGTGTCGGGCACGATCGAGCCACCGCGGCAACTCTCTCGCTACACTGACGTGCGCTGTCAATTGCGGAGGTAGCAATGCCTGACCCCGTAGAACCGTTGATCCTGGACCTCCTTGATTGGATCGGCCCGCATCCGCGCCCCTATGCCGAAGTCCTTGAAGCCTGGCGTACGTCGTGTCCACGCCTGCCCGTCTGGGAAGAGGCCAACAAGCGAGGCTTCGTCGATCACCTTCACGAGCAAGGGCAAGCGGCGCTGGTGGCGGTCAGCCCGCAAGGCCTGGCACACCTCGAGGCACGGCGCACAAACAGTGCGCCACCAGGAGCGCCTGCCGAAAGAGCCGACTCGGTCCCTGTCGTGGCC
>NZ_JBFUCB010000118.1:0-12687 GCF_056405435.1 Rhizobacter sp. P1_G5
GGCAGACGGTGCGGGCACAGGCGCAGGCGGCCGGCTGGAACGAGCCGCTGCCGCACGGTTCGATCGGCGAGAACCTGACGCTCGCCGGCATGCTCGAGGACCAGGCGTGGATCGGCGACGTGCTGCGCTTTCCCGATTGCGAACTCGCGGTCAGCGAGCCGCGCTTCCCGTGCTTCAAGTTCAATGCGGCGATGGGGTTCAACCAGGCCGCGAAGATGATGGCGTCGAGCGCCTGGTGCGGCTTCTACCTGTCGGTGCGCTCGCCCGGCACGTTGCGCGCCGGGCAGGCCTTCGAGCTGGTGCCGGGGCCGCGCGAGGTCGGCATCCCGGAGTTGTTCCGCGCCCGCATGAAGAAGGCCTGAAAGGGCTCAGGCCTTCGACGCCGACCAGCGGAACATCGGCGACGCGAGCAGCACCACCGCGGCCATCCGCGTGACGTGGAAGGCCGTCACCACCGGCACGCCCAGCTCCAGCACCTTGGCCGTCAGGCACATCTCGGCGATGCCGCCCGGCGAGGTGCCGAGCAGCACGGTGGCCGGGTGCAGGCCGCTGAACTGCGCGACGCCGAGCGCAAAGCCCGCTGACAGCGCGATCATCACCAGCGTGCCCGCCCCCACGCTCAGCAGCCAGCGCGGCGCGGTGTGCAGGAAGGCCGGCGTGAAGCGCGTGCCGAGCGCGACGCCGATGAAGAGCTGGCCGAGGTTGGTCATCCACTTCGGCACGGCTGACAGCTCGACGCCGGTGGCGGTGAGCCCGAACGCGACGAACAGCGGGCCCAGCACCCACGGGTTCGAGACGCCGCGCCAGCGCAGGAAGGCGCCGCCGGCGGCCGTCATCGCGATCAGTTGCAGCAGCCCGTGCCACTCGACGACCTGCGGGCCGGGCAGTGTCGGGTCGAGCCCGTGCAGCCCGGCGAACTGGAAGCCGAACGGGATCGTCAGCACGACCAGCAGGATGCGCAGCGAATGGGCGCTCGCGACCAGGTCCATGCGCCCGCCGTAGCGCTCGGCGAGCACCGCCATCTCGGAGGCGCCGCCGATCGCGCTCGCGAAGAACAGCGTCGGCCGGTCGAGCGCCATCGCGGCGTTGGCGCGCGCGAGGTAGACGCCGAAGCCGGCGCCGAGCAGCAGCGCCCACGCGATGCCGGCCAGGATCACCGCCCAGTGGCTGGCGACGATGCCCACCACCTGCGGCGTGAAGTACAGCCCGAGCACGGTGCCGATGGCCCACTGGCCGGCGTTGCGCAGCGGCGTGGCGGCGGCGAGCGGCAGGCCGGTCATGCAGCCGATCGCGGTCGCGACCAGCGGGCCGATCATCCACGGCAGCGGGGTGTGCAGCAGCAGGCACAGGCCGGCGGCCGCGGCGCCGGCGAGGAGGGTCAGGGCAAGGCGGGCCGGGCGCCGCGCGAGGAATTCAGGCACCCGGCGATGCTAGCCGCCCGGGCCGTCAGCGTGCTTTCAGAAGCCTTCGAGCACGACCTTGCCGCGCGCCTTGCCGCTTTCGATGAAGGCATGGGCGCGCTTCAGGTTGGCAGCGTTGATCGTGCCGAAGTGCTCGCCCAGCGTGCTGCGCAGCTGGCCGGCATCGATCAACCGCGCCACCTCGTCGAGCAGCTCGTGCTGCTTGTGCATGTCGGCGGTCTGCATCATCGGCCGCGTGAACATCAGCTCCCAGTGCAGCGACAGGCTCTTGCGCTTCATCGCCATCACGTCGAGCGGCTCGTGGAAGTCGTCGATCAGCGCCAGCTTGCCTTGCGGCGCGAGCGCCTCGACGATCTGCTTGTAATACGTCGGTGTGTGCGTGAGCCCGGCCACCGCGGTGACCTGCGGCACGCCGGCCGCCTGCAGTTGCGGCAGCAGCGGCTGGTGGTGGTCGATCACGTGGTGCGCGCCCAACTCGCGCAGCCAGGCCTGCGTCTCAGGGCGCGATGCGGTACCGATCACCGTCAGCTTCGTCAGCCGGCGCGCCAGTTGCGTGAGGATGGAGCCGACGCCACCGGCCGCGCCGATGATCAGCAGCGCGCCTTCGGTGTCGGCGGTGGCACCGAGGCGATCGAACAGCAGCTCCCAGGCAGTGATCGCGGTCAGCGGCAGCGCGGCCGCCTGCGCGACCGGGATCGACGTGGGCGCGTGGCCCACGATGCGCTCGTCCACCAACTGCAGCTCGGCATTGCTGCCCGGCCGCGTGATGTCGCCGGCGTACCAGACGCGATCGCCCGGCTTGAACAGCGTGACCTTCTCGCCCACCGCTTCGACGGTGCCGACGGCATCCCAGCCGATCACCTTCAGCTGCCCCTCGGCGGGCGGGCTGCCGGCGCGGATCTTCACGTCGACCGGGTTCACCGACACCGCCTGCACGCGCACCAGCAGGTCGCGGCCGGCGGCGGCGGGTTCGGGCAGCGTCACGTCGAGCAGCGATTCGGCATCGGTGATCGGCAAGGGACGGCGGTAGGCAACGGCTTTCATCGGGCGGCTCCGGAAGGGAAGTGTTCGGTCCGGGCACTGTAGGCAGCTTGGCTGGAATTGATAATCCGGTCTCGCGAACTATCACCTTCAAACCAGATTTGAAGCCGGCCGGGATCGAGACGGCGGCGACGACAATACGGGGCTGCCCGTTTTCCAGAAAGCCGCCCATGCTCGCCTACCGCCACGCCTTCCACGCCGGCAACCATGCCGACGTGCTCAAGCACACCGTGCTCGGCATGGTGCTGCGCTACATGAACCAGAAAGAGAAGCCGTACCGCCTGGTCGATACCCACGCCGGCGCCGGTGGCTACTCGCTCGAAGGCCAGTACGCGACGAAGAAGGGCGAGTTCGAGCAGGGCATCGCGCGGCTGTGGGGTCGCGACGACCTGCCCGGTCCGGTGGCCGACTACGTGGCCGCGGTGCGCCAGTTCAACCCCGACGGCAAGCTGCGCCAGTACCCCGGCTCGCCGGCCTTCGCGCAGATGCTGCTGCGCGCGCAGGACCAGCTGCGCCTCTTCGAGCTGCACAACACCGACCACCGCATCCTCGCGTCCTTCCTCGGCGAGACGAAGAACGTCGAGATCTTCAACGCCGACGGCTTCGACGGGCTGAAGGGCCAGGTGCCGCCGTCGAGCCGGCGCGCGGCCATCCTGATGGACCCGAGCTACGAAGGCCACGGCGACTACGGCCGCGTGATCGCGTCGCTGCGCGAGGCGCTGCTGCGCTTCGCCGAAGGCGTCTACATGGTCTGGTACCCGCAGGTGCAGAAGCTCGAAGCCGCGCAGCTGCCGCGCCGCCTCGAGGGCCTCGCGCCCAAGGGCTGGCTGCACGTGCGCCTGACGGTGCAGGTGCCCGATTCGCAGGGCTTCGGCCTGGCCGGCAGCGGCATGTTCATCCTGAACCCGCCGTACACGCTGCACGACGAGCTGCTCGCCGTGCTGCCGTACCTGGTCGACGTGCTGGGACAGTACGACGACGCGAACTACCTGCTCGAGCAGAAGACGGCTTGAACCGCGCGGCCTGAACTTCGCGGCGCAAGTTAAGTTGCAACTGAGGTTGCAAGCGGTTTCAGCCGAGTTTCACGAAACGCTCGGTAGATTCCCTGACGGACGCCTTTTTGCTGCAGTGCCGTAGCTGCACTGCCGCAATCCGCGCCAGGGCGCGCGGCTGCTCATGCCGCGCCGTGTCATGTGATGTTTTTCACAGTCTTCGACGGGCCGCTTCGGGCTTGTCATCGCCTTAACGATTGGTAAACGTCTTCTTGCAAGCGCTTTCAGCCGTGGCTATGCTCGCGCCGCGTTCGCTCGCTCCGCTGATGCGCACGACATACCCACAAGAGGAGACAAGCCATGATCCGTTCTTCCCGCGCTGCCCTGCATGGGCTCGCCTGGGCCGTTGCGCTCACGCTGGGCGCCTGCGGCGGAGGCGATTCCAACGACAGCCCGCCGCCGCCTCCCGTGAGCACCGACATCCCGACCACCCCGCTGCAGGACTGGCCCGCGATCAAGAGCGCGGTGGCCCGTGACGCCGGCATCGAGGCGCAGGTGGACGCGCTGCTCGCCAAGATGAGCCTGGAGGAGAAGGTCGGCCAGATGACGCAGGTCGAGATCCAGGGGGTGACGCCGGACGACATCAAGACCTACCACCTGGGCTCGGTGCTGAACGGCGGTGGATCCTTCCCGGGCCAGCACAAGGATGCACCGGTCGCCGACTGGCTGGCGCTGGCCGATACGCTGTGGGCCGCGTCGAAGGACCCGGCCAATGCGAACCCGATCCCGCTGATCTGGGGCACGGACGCGGTGCACGGCCACAACAACGTGAAGGGCGCGACGCTCTTCCCGCACAACATCGGGCTGGGCGCGACGCGCGACCCCGACCTGCTGCGCCGCATCGGCGAGGTGACCGCGCGCGAAGTGGCGCACACCGGCATCGACTGGGCCTTCGGCCCGACGCTCGCCGTCGTGCGCGACGACCGTTGGGGCCGCACCTACGAGGGCTACTCGGAAGACCCGTTGGTCGTGCAGTCGTACGGGGGCGCGGTGATCCAGGGCCTGCAGGGCACGCTCGCGAAGGACGCGAAGGCCAACGAGAAGGTGGTCGCCACGGCCAAGCACTTCCTGGGCGACGGCGGCACCACCGACGGCAAGGACCAGGGCATCACCGCGGTCACCGAGGCCGACCTGATCAACATCCACGGCCGCGGCTACTACACCGCGCTGCAGGCGGGTGCGCAATCGGTGATGGCCTCGTTCAGCAGCTGGAAGGACGCCTCGAAGGGCGACACCGCGCGCGCCGACAAGATGCACGGCCACAAGTACCTGCTGACCGACGTGCTGAAGACGAAGATGGGCTTCGACGGCTTCGTCGTCTCGGACTGGAACGGCCTCGGCCAGGTCAACGCGACCAACAGCGATTCGACGCGCGCCTGCACCAACGCCGACTGCCCGCAGGCCATCAACGCCGGCATCGACATGGTGATGGTGCCGTACGTCGACGACTGGAAGGCGTTCATCGCCAACACGATCGCGAGCGTGAAGAGCGGCGAGATCCCGCAGGCGCGCATCGACGATGCGGTGCGCCGCATCCTGCGCGTCAAGCTGCGCGCCGGCCTGTTCGACAAGCCGAAGCCGTCGGCACGCAACGCGAGCAGCGAGGTCGGCACCGCCGAGAACCGCGCGGTGGCGCGCGAGGCGGTGCGCAAATCGCTGGTGCTGCTGAAGAACAACGGCGCCACGCTGCCGCTGGCGCGCAGCGCCAGGGTGCTGGTGGCCGGCAAGAGCGCCGACAGTTTGTCGAACCAGAGCGGCGGCTGGTCGCTCACCTGGCAGGGCACCGACAACGTCAATGCCGATTTCGGCGGCGGCACCACGCTGTGGGCGGCGATCCAGAAGATCGCGCCGAACGCGGTGATCGACACCAGCACCACCGGCGCGCTGGGCAGCGCCGACTACGACGCGGCGATCGTCGTGATCGGCGAGACGCCGTATGCCGAAGGCGTCGGCGACATCGGCAAGACCAAGACGCTGGAGCACGCGAAGCTGCACCCGGAAGACGTCGCGCTGATCGATGCGCTGAAGACCAAGGGCGTCAAGAAGATCATCACGGTGCTGTACTCGGGCCGCCCGCTGTACGTGAACCGCGAGCTCAACCGCTCGGATGCGTTCGTCGCCGCGTGGCTGCCGGGCACCGAGGGTGACGGCCTGACCGACGTGCTGTTCAAGAAGGACGACGGGGCCGTCAATGCCGACTTCAGCGGCAAGCTGTCGTACTCGTGGCCGAAGGCGGCCTGCCAGGTCGCGCTGAACCATGGCGATGCTGGCTACGACCCGCTGTATGCCTTCGGCTACGGCCTGAGCTATGCCGCGCCGGGGGCCGACCAAGTGGCGCTCGACGAGGCCACCGTGGCGCAGGGCTGCGGCGTGCCGGCGGGCGGCGGCGGCACCACCGACCAGACGCTGGCGGTGTTCGACGGCGCGAACCAGAGCGGCTTCTCGCTGCGCATCGGCGCACCGTCGAGCTGGAGCGTGCTGGTGGGGCTGTCGTCGGCGACGACCACGTCGACGCCGCAGGGCGAGATCAGTGCGGTGCCGGTCGACGACAAGGACGGCAAGCAGTGGGCGGCGATCAAGGCGAAGTGGAACGGCGCGGCCGGCCAGCTCTACATGCAGAGCACCAACGACGCCGACAAGCAGGACCTGCAGTCGTACCTGAACTCGAAGGGTTCGCTGGTGTTCGATGCGCGCGTCAGCGTGGCGCCGAGCGCGGCGGTGAAGATGCGGGTGGACTGCGGCTACCCGTGCATGGGCGAGATCGACGCGACGAACACCTTCGGCGCGCTGCCGGTCAATACCTGGACGGAACTCGCGATCCCGCTGCAGTGCTTTGCCGACCAGGGCACCGACTTCACCGCGGTGAACACGCCGTTCCTGCTGTACAGCAGCGGCGGGCAGTTCGARGTGTCGGTGGCCAATATCCGCTGGGATCCGAAGAACACCGGCAACGTGCCGTGCGCGGGCGGGCCGGCGGTGAACGTGATCGCGGTCAGCGACGACAAGGACCTGTACGTCAATGGCATCAGCGATGCGGCGGCGTTGGCGCCGGCGGGTGCGTGGTCGTACGGCACGGGCAGCGTGACGCTGACGAACGACCTGGTCGACGGCACCGACAAGCTGATCGACGTGGTGTTCAACGGCGTGACCGACGGGGCCGGCAACGGCGGCATCTTCCTGTCGGTGCCGGACAACACGCTGATCGACGCGTCGGCGATCGCGGCGACGGGCGGCGTGCAGTTCGAGATCCGGGTGCTCGACTACGGCAACAGCACGCAGGACTTCTGGACCAAGATGGTCTGCGACCGCAAGAGCGAGACCTGCCGCACCGGCGACCTGAAGGACAAGGTCGGCCACCCGGCGCTCAACACCTGGCAGACGGTGAAGATCCCGTTCAGCTCGCCGGACTACGTGGCGAACGGGTTCGATGCTTCGAAGATCACGTCGCCGCTGGAGATGCTGCCGGCGTGGGACGACCAGAAGGGAACCATCCATTTCCAGATCCGCAACCTGCGGATCGTGAAGAACCTCTGAGCGGGGTTCTCGATTGCGGCGGTCGCGCGGGCCTTGGCGGTCAGCGCGTGACCCTTCAGGGGCGCAACGCGAGTTGCGCCCTTTTTTTGTTCGCTGCATCTGCACGGCAAAGGCGCGTGCAGGTTCGCTGACGGTGGCACCATGTGGTCTTCGAGAAAACGACAACAACAGGCCGGGAGGCGAATGCGACATCCCTTCACTTTGCTGATCGCATCGGTGCTGACGATGGGATCCATCGGCATCGCGACTGCGGCGCCCGTCGACGGGTGCTACGTGCTGCCGCACTCCATCGCCTATCGCGGTGATGCGCCTACTGCCCCGGATGAAGTCATTCCCGTGCTGGACCATTTCGGGGTGCGACAGGACTCCGAATCCACATACGAATTCGACCTGCTCGTCGTCGGCGACCAAGGTCACGTGTGCCAAGCCACCGGTCGCCTGGAGATCGTCAAGAAGGGGAGCCGTGAAATCCTCCGCCGGGTGCCAGACGAAGATGACGAAGCGATGCGGGTGAGAGGGGCGTCGCTCTGCAAGTTGATTGCCGAGGTCAAGCCGAAGACCATCGTCATCCAGGCGAACAGCCCGTGCGACGACCTGTTTGCGTGCGGCGCAGGCATGGGCATCGGTGAGCGTTCCTTTCGACGCAGCAGTGCTGTGCCGGCGAAACCGAGACCGCCTTGCTTTCAGAAGTGAAGGCCGGAACAGGTGCCGCGCACAAATGCCAAGAGCTGATTCATTGCTGAGTGCGTGATCCCTCTTTCGTCCGATCACCTCACGCTACAGTGAAGTTCATGGCCTCCCTTCATGAAACCATCGACTTCGTCGGCGAATCCGATCTGCCCAAGAACTGGCAGGACGACGTCTTCAGGTACTGCACGTTCACGGGTCTCGATGTCGAAGGCGCTGCGTTCGAGGGCATCCTGAACGGCTGCAGGGTGAATGACTCCTCGTGGTACTGGGGGCTGTTCAACACGACGACCTTCGTTCGCGTTGAATTCAACGGATGCGTCTTCCGCGGCTCGGGCTTCGCCGGGTGCCTCTTCGCCGAATGCCGGTTCGTCAACTGCAAGTTCCTGAGGGACAACCTGAGTGCAGGCTGCACGTTCGACGGGTGCAGGTGGTACGACTGCGAGCAGACCGAGTGCGAGGGGCTGTCTCGTCAATTTGCGGCCGAATCGAAGAGGCGCACGCATTGATGCTCGCTCTCACCGTTCATATCACTCGATACGTCGACGATCACTTCCCGGGGTTCGTCGAATGCACATTCCAGGACGCCGAAGGCAAGACTCACGTCTTCGTTGAAAAGGTGCCCGTTGTCAGCCGGGAAGCGCTTGATGTCACGAGCATCTACCCAGCGATCGGGGCGATGCATTGCGAGAACGAGTTGGCCTGGATGGATGAAGCGGGGCGAAGACTGGTGCGAATCAACACCGACCACCCCTGGCACATCGAGTCAATGGCTGGAGAGAGCCGGTTCGTCGTGCTTGCGTCGCAGCTCGCGGACTGAGTTGGCGATGGTCGGTGGCAACATCCGACCTCACGAAACCAGCTGGCAAAACGTCGGGCGCCCCATGAGGAAAATCTGGTACCTGTGCATGACGATCGGCTTCCTGTGGCTGATGGCCATCCAGCTCTACTACACGCTCGGCATCGACTTCCGGCTGGTGATGAAGGCGCAGCACCGAAACCCTCCGCGCGAGGACCGCGGCTGTCTGAAATGTGAGTCGTATGAGGGCGCTCTTGCCGCCGCGGGACTGGCACACGATCTCGCACCGAATGTCATCTGGCCTGCCGTGCTTCTGCTGGCAGGCGGCTGCGGTGCCGCACGCAACAGCCGGAGGACGACCCCGACACCGCCAGGCGATGATTCATCGGCCGGACCGTCGAGCGAGAACGCCGAACAAGAGTCTGGAATGCGTCAGCCATGAAGAAGTCGATCGCTGCCTGTGCAACGGCCATCGTTCTGGCCGCAGGACTGCTCGGATGCAATGTCGATATCCCACCGATCTCGGCGGCGACTCGCACGACCTACGTCGCGGGCACGCCGGGGCCGCGCGAGCAGTTGACGAGCGCACAACGCCAGGCGCTGGGCAAGTGGCTCACGGAGCATCGCGCCGACTGGTCACGCACCGTGGCGACGCATTCGCCTCGAATGGTGATCGAGATGGAGCATGAAGGCGGAACGACATCGCTGAACCTCTGGCCGCGATGGCTCATCGCTTCCGGCCCGTTCGGGCAGTATCAGCGCGCGCTTGCTGAAGACGAGGCGCGTACGCTGGCTGCTATCCTCGATCCGGACGACGCCGTGTTCAATGGCGCTCCGGATAGCAGCAACTGACCGTCAACCCCACCATCGGATGCGTGGCACACCGCCTTCCCTGCTGAGCACCGCGCTCGCAAGCGTGGTGGTGGTCGTCGCCTTCGTGGCGGTGGTGTATTTGATGGTCAAACGCGCTCGCGACCCCCGCACGGTACCGCGAGATCCTGTTGATCGCCGACTGCTGCCGCTGCTCAAGAACCCATCGCGTCGAGAGAAGCTGCTCTTCGTCATCGGCCTCCTGGTCGCCGCGGCCGCGCCATGGCTCACGTACGTGCTCGAACGATAGAGTCTTCGTCAGGAAGCGGAGGCACGGACGAAAACGTCCGTGCCTCCGAAGCAAAGCCCGCGTCAGCGAACCTTGCCCGCCTTCCACGCATTCAGCAGCGTGTCATACGCGATCGTCTCGCCCTTCGGCTTCTCGTTCGCCAGCTTCTTCCACGGCGCGCCCTTGTCGCTCAGCCACTTGTTCGGGTCGCCCTTCGGATTCAGCTTCGGTGCGCAGCGTGCCATCCCGGCGCGCTCCAGCCGGCCCATCACCTGGTCCATCTCCTCGGCCAGGTTGTCCATCGCCTGCTGCGGCGTCTTCTCGCCCGTCACCGCCACCGCCACGTTCTTCCACCACAGCTGCGCGAGCTTCGGGTAGTCGGGCACGTTGGTGCCGGTCGGCGTCCAGGCCACGCGCGCCGGGCTGCGGTAGAACTCCACCAGCCCGCCGAGCTTCGGCGCCAGGTCCGTCATCGCCTTCGACTGGATGTCGCTCTCGCGGATCGGCGTCAGCCCGGTGATCGTCTTCTTCAGCGAGGTCGTCTTCGCCGTCACGAACTGCGCATACAGCCACGCCGCCGCCGTGCGGTTCGCGTCATGCGCCTCGAAGAAGGTCCACGAACCCACGTCCTGGTAGCCGTTCTGCATGCCCTGCTTCCAGTACGGGCCGTTCGGGCCAGGGGCCATGCGCCACTTCGGCGTGCCGTCGGCATTCACCACCGGCAGGCCCGGCTTGGTCATGTCGGCGGTGAACGCGGTGTACCAGAAGATCTGCTGCGCGATCTGCCCCTGCGCCGGCACCGGGCCGGCTTCGCCGAAGGTCATGCCGGTGGCTTCCTTCGGGGCGTACTTCTTCATCCAGTCGACGTACTTCGTCAGCGCATACACGGCCGCCGGCGAGTTGGTCGCACCGCCGCGCGAGACGCTGGCCCCCTGCGGCGTGCAGCCGTCGGCCGACGCGCGAATGCCCCACTCGTCCACCGGCATGCCGTTCGGGATGCCGATGTCGGCGGTGCCGGCCATCGACAGCCACGCATCGGTGAAGCGCCAGCCCAGCGACGGATCCTTCTTGCCGTAGTCCATGTGGCCGTAGATCGGCTTGCCGTCGATCRTCTTCACGTCTTCGCTGAAGAACGCGGCGATGTCCTCGTACGCGCTCCAGTTCAGCGGCACGCCCAGGTCATAGCCGTACTTGGCCTTGAACTTCTCCTTCAGGTCCGGGCGCGCGAACAGGTCGGCGCGGAACCAGTACAGGTTCGCGAACTGCTGGTCGGGCAGCTGGTACAGCTTCTTGTCCGGCGCGGTCGTGAAGCTCGTGCCGATGAAGTCCTTGATGTCCAGACCCGGGTTCGTCCACTCCTTGCCCTTGCCCGACATGTAGTCGGTCAGGTTCATGATCTTGCCGTAGCGGTAGTGCGTGCCGATCAGGTCCGAGTCGGAGATCCAGCCGTCGTAGATGCTCTTGCCCGACTGCATCGAGGTCTGCAGCTTCTCGACCACGTCGCCTTCCTGGATCAGGTCGTGCTTCACCTTGATGCCGGTGATCTCMTCGAAGGCCTTGGCCAGCGTCTTCGATTCGTACTCGTGCGTCGTGATCGTCTCCGACACCACCGAGATCTCCTTCACGCCCTTGGCCTGCAGCTTCTTCGCGGCCTCGATGAACCACTTCATCTCGGCCATCTGCTGGTCCTTGTTCAGCGTCGACGGCTGGAACTCGGCATCGATCCATTTCTTCGCCTCGGCCTCGCCAGCCCAGGCGCTCTGGCCCAGTGCCAGCGCAACGGCGGCAAAGGCCACTGCATTCAAGCGCAACTTCATGTCTGTCTCCTCTGGTACTTCCCGGGGTACTCGCGACACGCCAGCGGGGAAGAATCGCCGGCGGCCTTTTCAAACTTCAGCTCGGTGGCTCAGCCCTTGCGCATGATCAGCGCCAGCACCGCCATCGAGACCGCGAAGCTGATCCAGATCGACGGCTCCTCCGCCAGCCCGAACCAGCCCACCATCTTTTCGCTGAACGCCACGAACGCGAGGTTCACGTACGCCGCGCTGAGCAGCCCGATGAAGAGCCGGTCGCCGCGCGTCGTCGCCATCGGCAGGAAGCCCTTGCGCACCGTCGTCGGCGACTTCAGCTCCCACACCGTCATGCCGGCCAGCATCAGCACGATGCAGCCGAAGAACACCGCCACCGGCAGGGTCCACGCCATCCAGTCGAACATCACACTCTCCCCATCGCAAAGCCCTTGGCGATGTAATGCCGCACGAACCAGATCACGATCGCGCCCGGCACGATGGTCAGCACGCCGGCCGCGGCCAGCACGCCCCAGTCCATGCCCGAGGCACTCACCGTGCGCGTCATCACTGCGACGATCGGCTTCGCGTTCACGCTGGTCAGCGTGCGCGCCATCAGCAGCTCGACCCAGCTGAACATGAAGCAGAAGAACGCCGCCACGCCCACGCCGGCCTTGATCAGCGGGATGTAGATCGTCAGGAAGAAACGCGGGAACGAGTAGCYGTCGATGTAGGCCGTCTCGTCGATCTCGCGCGGGATGCCGCTCATGAAGCCCTCGAGGATCCACACCGCCAGCGGCACGTTGAACAGCAGGTGCGCCAGCGCCACCGCGATGTGCGTGTCCATCAGCCCGAGCGTCGTGTACAGCTGGAAGAACGGCAGCAGGAACACCGCCGGCGGCGTCATGCGGTTGGTCAGCAGCCAGAAGAACACGTGCTTGTCGCCGAGGAAGCTGTAGCGCGAGAACGCATACGCCGCCGGCAGCGCCACCAGCAGCGAGATCACCGTGTTGATGGCCACGTAGATCATCGAGTTGATGTAGCCCGAGTACCAGGACTCGTCGGTGAAGATCGTGCGGTAGTGGTCGAACGTGAAATGCTGCGGCCACAGGCTGAACGAGGACAGGATCTCCTCGTTCGTCTTGAACGACATGTTCACCATCCAGTACACCGGCAGGATCGCGAACAGCAGGTACAGCAGCAGGAAGATCACCCGCTTCTTGAAACGGCGCTCATCCATGGGCGGCTCCCTCGGTCGTCGTCGCAT
>NZ_JBFUCB010000119.1:0-12676 GCF_056405435.1 Rhizobacter sp. P1_G5
GCCAAGGACATCGCCCGCAAGTTCGCCGAGCAGCCCGAGCTGTTCGCGGTGGCCGAGTGCGATGGTGAGCTGGTCGGCAGCGTGATGGCCGGCTACGAAGGCCACCGCGGCTGGATCAACTACCTGGCCGTCACGCCGAAGCTGCAGCGCGGCGGCCTGGGCCGCGCGCTGATGGACTGGGCCGAGCTGAGGCTGCGCGAGCGCGGCTGCCCGAAGATCAACCTGCAGATCCGCCGTGGCAACACCGCGGTGATCGCGTTCTACGAGAGCCTCGGGTTCGCGGAGGACGACGCGATGAGCATGGGCAAGCGCCTGGAGCGCGACGACTGACAGCAGCGATCGGCGGGACCGCCAGGGACATTTGACCTTCGGACAGACCCTGTTGCACCGGACTGCCGCACGACCGATAAGGAAGATGCCGATGCGCGATGTGCGCCGGCCAGCCTGGTCAGGAGGTGCGTCATGTCCCATTCGAATGCTCTGAGGATGTTGGCTGCGGCCTTCGTGCTGGGCGCCGCCAGCATGGCGTGGGGCCAGTCACCGAAGCCGGCCCTGTCGCCGGGACAGGCCGTCGCCGAGGCGAAGGCCGTGGTCGACCTGGCCATCCGCTGCGGCGGCGAGCCACGTGTCGACGCCGGACCGCCCGCCGTGCCCGGCAAGAACATCGCACTGGTGATCGAGGACCTGCGCAACGGCGGCGTGCTGGCCGCATCGCTCGGCCTGCGCGAGGCGGCCGCGGTGATCGGCTGGAACGTCAAGGTCTTCGACCTCGGCGGCATCGTTGCCAAGCGCGACAAGGTGATGCAGGACGTGATGGCCTTCGGCCCCGACGGCATCGCGCTGATGGGCGGGCTGACGCTGGAAGGCTCGGCGACCAAGGGCTACGGCCCGTACGACCTGGCGCCGTTCGAGCGGCGCGGCATCGTGCTGGTCAGCTGGCATGCCAACCCGTGGCCCGGCCCGATCGCCGGCACGCCGGTGCGCACCAACGTGACCAGCGATCCGCTGCTGGTGGCCCGCATGGCCGCCTCGAAGGCGATCCTCGAATCCGGCGGCCGGGCCGGCGTCGTGATCTTCACCGACTCGAAGCTGCAGATGGCGATGACCAAGTCGAATGCGATGGCCGAGGTGATCCGCGCCTGCAAGGACTGCCAGGTGCTCGAGATGATGGACATCGGCATGGAGGAGACCGGCGCCCGCATGGCCGGCGTCACCGCCGAGCTGCTGAAGCGCCACGGCAAGCGCTGGACGCATGCGCTGGCACCCAACGACATCTATTTCGACCACATGGTGCCGACGCTGATCACCGCGCAGCAGGCGGCCGACGGCGTGCGGCTGATCTCCGGCGGCGACGGCAGCTCGTCGGCCTTCCTGCGCATCGCGGCGAAATCCTTCCAGACGGCGACGGCCGCCGATCCGCTGAACCAGCAGGGCTGGCAGACGATCGACGAGCTGAACCGCCTGTTCGCGCGTGCGGCGACGAGCGGCTTCGTCGGGCCGCCGCGGCTCGTCACCGCCGACAACATCGCCTGCGGGGGCGAGCAGCGCACGCTCTACGACCCCGGCAACGGCTACCGCGACGCCTACCGGCGGATCTGGAAGCGCTGAGCGCGGCGTGAACCCGCGCCGCCTGCTGCCCCACTCGCTGCGCCGGCAGTTCGCGCTGGCGCTGGCCGGGCTGGCGCTGGTCTTCGTGGCGGGCGGCGGGATCGCGCTCTATTCGGTGCGCGAACTTGCGCTCGCGTCGCGGCAGCTCGCCGAGGAGCGGCTGCTGCGCGTGCGCCTCGCGCAGGACCTGGTGGCCGAGACCGCGACGATCGCGCTCGACGCCTCGCAGCTGATCACCGCGAGCTCGGCCGGCGAGCTGCACCGCCTCTATGCGCAGATGGTCAAGCACCTGCAGGGCTTCGATGCGGTGGTGACCGAGATCAGCACCACCAGCGGCGACCTGGTCGTGCTCGACCTGCACCAAGCCAGCCAGGTGCTGCGCAACTCGGCCAACGTGGCGACGCAGTTGCGCGAGGATTCGCTGGGCACCGAGCTGCGCTACCTGGCGATGATGGACGACAGCATCCTGCGGCTCGAGGCGCGGTACGGCCGCGACCGGCTGCCGCTGGTCGCGCTGCTGTACCAGCTGCGCAGTGCGACGCAGCTCGACGACGTCGAGGCGCTGCGCCACCGCCTGTCGGCCGCATCGGTGCAGGAGTTAACACAGCGGTCGGCGCTGGCCGCCGACGTGCCCGAGCTGCTCGCGATGCGCCGCAAGCTGATCGAGCAGCAGCGGGTGATCACCGGCCTGCGCGACGAGATGGGCCGCCAGTCGCAGGCGATGGGCAGGGCGGCGGGCACCTGGTCGACCGCCTCGGCCACCGCCTACCGCGAGGCGGTGCAGCAGGTGGTCGACGCGTCCGAGCGCCACCAGCGCTGGATCTTCGCGCTGTTCGTCGGCAGCGTGCTGGCGGCCATCGCGGTGGCGCGGGTGTTCCTCGGGCAGCACCTGATCGGCCGCCTGCAGGAGGTGAGCCGCCACCTGCGCAGCGACCGTCCGGAGACGGGCCCGGTGGCCGTGCCGGTGCAGGGCGAGGACGAGATCGGCGACATGGCGCGCGCGGTCGAACGCTTCCTGGAGGACCGGCGGCAGCTGGCGCGCACCCGCGCCTCGCTCGAGATCGAGCAGCAGCGGCTGGCGGCGATCATCGACCACACGGCCGACGGCATCCTCGTCGTGCGCGGCGACCGGGTGCTGCAGCTCAACCCGGCCGGCGAGCGCATGTTCGGGTGGACGGCGTCGCAGCTGGACGGTCTGACCGTCGGCGAGCTGCTGTCGGATTTCGATCCGCCGCTCGAGATCGAGCAGGCCGTGCCGCGCAGCGCGATCGGGCAGCGCCGCGACGAGCGGCTCTTTCCGGCCGAGGTGTCGGTGAGCCGGATGGCGGTGCTCGACGACCCGGACGGCGGCGCTGCGCTGCGCGTGCTGGTGGTGCGCGACGCGACGCTGCGGCGCGCCGCCGAGCAGCAGCTCACCGCGGCCCGCGATGCCGCCATCGCGGCGCGGCGCGCGCAGAGCATGTTCCTCGCCAACATGAGCCACGAGCTGCGCACGCCGCTGAACGGCATCCTCGGCTACACGCAGATCCTGCGGCTGGACGACACGCTCGACGAGCAGCAGGCGGCCGGCCTGAAGACCATCCAGAGCAGCGGCGAGCACCTGCTGATGCTGATCAACGACATCCTCGACATCGCGAAGATCGAGGCCGGCAAGCTCGACCTCGTCGAGGCGCCGATCCACCTGGCCAGCTTCCTCGGCATGATCGGCGACCTGATCCGCATCAAGGCGCAGCAGAAGAACCTGGCGTTCACGCTGGAGCTGCACGGCGAGCTGCCCGAGGCGGTGCAGGTCGACGAGCGGCGGCTGCGCCAGGTGCTGCTGAACCTGCTCGGCAACGCGGTCAAGTTCAGCGACCGCGGGCAGGTGCAGCTGGTCGTCCACCTGCTGGAGGTCGAGACGGGCCGGGCGCAACTGCGCTTCGAGGTCTGCGATTCGGGCATCGGCATGGACGCCGCGCAGATGYAGCGGCTCTTCCACCCGTTCGCGCAGGTGCACGATGCGACGCGCCGCGTGGCCGGCAGCGGGCTCGGGCTGTCGATCAGCCGGCAGCTGGTGCGGCTGATGGGCGGCGACATCCTGGTGCGCAGCGTGCCCGAGGAGGGCAGCGTGTTCTGGTTCGAGCTGGCGCTGCCGGTGCTGGAGACGGGGGCGGGTACCGCGCGCGTCGAGCGCAGCGCGGTCGGCTATGCCGGCGCGCCGCGCAGCGTGCTGATCGTCGACGACATCGCCGAGAACCGCGAGATGCTGGCCTGGCTGCTGCGCCTGCTCGGCTTCCAGATCGACGAGGCCGACAACGGGCAGACGGCGGTGGTGCGGGCGCAGGCGAAGCGGCCGGACCTGATCCTGATGGACCTGATGATGCCGGTGATGGACGGGCTGCAGGCGACGCGGCGCATCCGCGAGGACGCGGGGCTGAAGACCGTGCCGATCATCGCGATCTCGGCCAGCGTGACGGCCGAGGACCGGCAGAAGTGGGTCGCCTCGGGCGGCAACGGCTTCGAGGCCAAGCCGGTGCGCCGTGAGAGCCTGCTGCGCCAGATCGGTGAGCTGCTGGACCTGACCTGGATCTACCGCGAAGACGACGGCGCGGCGGGTGCGCTGCCGGCGCAAGGCGAGCCGCTGGCGCCGGAGTCGATTCCGGATGCGCAGGAGCTGCAGGAACTGCACCGGCTGACGCGGGCCGGCAACATGGCGGCGATCTGCGACGAAGCGCAGCGGCTCGCGCAGGCTGATGYGCGCTACCGGCCGTTCGCCGAGCGGGTGCGGCGCCTCGCGAACGACTACCAGGTGCGGGCGCTGGGCACGCTGGTGAAGGAGAGCCTCGCGCGCCGGCAGGAGTGAGGCGGGTCAGGCCAGCGCCACCTCGGCCATTGCAGCGACCGCCAGCGCCGCGATGCCGGCCTGCGCCACCAGCCCGTCCACGTCCATCAGGATCAGCATGCGCTGGTGGCTGCTGACCAGCCGCTCCTGCAGGCCGCCCGGCCGCGCGAGCGATTGCACGCGGGCGCTGGCGACCTCGAACACCGGACCGAGCTCGTCCACCCGCATCGCGAAGCGCTGCCCGCCCGACCCCTGCGCCACCACCAGCGGCGCCTGCGGATCGGCCGCCGGGCCGGTGCCGCGCAGCACGCCCAGGTCGACCACCGGCAGCAGCCGGCCTTCGAACTCCAGCATGCCGAGCAGATGCGCCGGTGCGTTCGGCAGCGCGGCGATGCGCGGCTGCTGCAAGGCCTGCAACGCCATCGCCGACGGCACGCCCAGCCACTGGCCGCCGCACAGGAAGCTGGCGATCGACACCACCGGCTCCTTGCCGCGCGGCGGCGTGGCGGCGTTGTCGAACACCACCGGCGCGGCCGCGGCCTGCGCCTGCATCGCGCCCAGCTTCAGCAGCGCCACCGACAGCAGGTCGCGCGGGCCGATGCTGCCATCGGCGTGGTACTCGCGGTAGCCGCCCGAGACGCTGCAGCCGGCGCTGCAGGCGACGCCGTCGAGGTGAATCACGGCGCTGGCCGACGCGCCCCGCGCGAGCGAGCGCCAGTCGGTGGGCACCGCCCAGTCGCTGCCGACCGGCCAGCGCGCCGGGTCGCTGCTCGCGACCACTGCGCCGGCACGCGTCAGCAGCAGCGCCGCTGCGCCGTGCGAGGGTTCGCCCTGCGCATCGAGCGGCAGCGCATCGCGCAGCATCGCGGCGAACTGCGGCTCGCCGTCGAAGACGATCGCGATGCCGCCGACCACGGTCGCGGTGCCGTCGTTCGCTCGCAGCGCCGCCCCGTGCACGAAGGTCGGCCGCCCACCGTACAGATCGCTCGCCGCATGCGCCGATTCGACGTGCTGCTGCGGATCGCGCAGTGCCAGCGTCTCGCGCACCCACGGCGCGTCGAGCACGCTGCCGCAACGCGCCTGCTCGGCCGGGTCCGACACCGCGACGATGCGCCCGTCGGTGTCGAACAGCACCAGCAGCGCGTACACCGTGTAGAGCCCGTTGATGCGTTGCAGCACGGCGGCGGCACGCTGCGCATCACGTTCACCCGCCGGCTGCGACAGCACGCCGCGCAGCACGCCGTCGAGCGCCCACCAGCGGCAGTCGTTCGCGCGTTCGTAGAGGTTGCGGTCGACGATGTCGATCGCGAGCCGCGCGTGGTGGCGCGCTTCGTCGAACACCGCGTTCAGCGTCGAGCGGTGCAGGTTCGCGATCGCCTGCTCGAACACCTGGCGGATGCGCTCGCCGGTCTGGCCGACCTCGCGCAGCAGCGTCGCGGCGAAGGCGCTCGACGTGCCTTCGCCGGCCGGCCGCAGGCGGCCGTTCCACAGCACGCGCGACAGGTCGCGCTGGATGTGGCGAGCCTGCACGGGGATGGTGCGCAGCGCCTCGCCGAACAGCTCGCGGGTGTCGAGGCGGGCCAGCAGGTCGTCGTCGGCCGTGGTGTCGTGCAGGTCCTCCTGCAGCTCGGCGGTGTCGAAGGCCTGGTCCACCGGCACCAGCGCACGCGCCGACCAGCCGGGGCCCGCGTAGCCTTCGTAGCCGCTCGCGGCGGCATGCACCATCAGGTACTCGCGTCCGGCGAAGCGGGTGAGCTGCCGGGCTGCCGTGGACGTCGCCGGCGGCAACGGCGCGCCGACCGGCACCTGCCACGGGTCGGACGAGGCCAGCACCGCGTCGGCGCCATCGGTCAGCACGATCACGCTGCGGTCGCGCGGCTCCAGCAGCTGCGAGAAGATCGCGCGCATCTCGTCGTCGAAGCGGAACGACAGGCACAGCACGCCCGCGATGCGCTCGTCGACGCGGATCGCCGCCGCGTACAGCAGCGCGCGCCGGCCGCCCATCAGCGCGGAAGGGCCGAAGTGCTCGACATACGGGCCGCCCTGCAGCGCCTGCGCGAGCCAGGGCTCGCGGCTGCCGGGGCCGGCCTCGATCGAATCGTCGAGCCGTGCCAGCACGCGGCCGTCCGGTGCCAGCGCGATCACGTCGTCATAGACGGTGTACTTGGCCGCGTACTCGGCGAAGCGGGCCTGCAGCGCGCGCAGTGCGGCAGCATCCACCCCGTCGGCGCCGAGGCTCGCGCGCACCACCTCGCGCAGCTGCGAATCGGTGCTCAGGAAGCCGATGTCGGCGGTGCGCTCGAACAGGTTGCGCACCAGGATGTCGATCGCCACCTGCGCCTGRCTGCGCATGCRCTGCGCGACGTTCGACAGCAGCGTGCGGCCGAGGCTGTCGAGCAGGTCCTCCGACAGCGACTGGAAGGCCGCGCGCGTCGCGCCGATGTCGGGCAGCGTGCCGCTCATCTGGCCGAGCATCGACAGGCTGTCCCACACCCCCTGCAGCCGCAGCAGCGACTCGCGGTATTCGTCCACCGCGGGCATGCGCGACACCAGCGGGGCCACTTCGGGCGAGAAGGGCATCCCGCGGCGCCAGATCTTTTTCATTGTTCGTCCTGAGGATTCAAGTGGGTTCGTGAGACATCCGCCCCGCTCTCGGGACCCCGCCGGTGCAAACGTTCTCAAGATTGAGAATCGGCCGATCCGACGCCAGGTACACCTGGACTTTCGTGAAACGGATCACGCTTGCGCATGACGCGACAGGAAGGGGTCCGATGCGGCTCGGGCGGGCTGCTCCGGCGTCAGCCTCGCGTCAGTCTCGGGGCCGTCGCGACCCCGCCTCGACCCGTTTTCGCAAGTGTGCGAATCGGCCACGCGAAGCTTCTCGTTTTTGAGGCATCAGGCGTGACTGAGAGTTCATGAGCTTGTTTTTTCGTGCGATGACGAGACTGAGCTGCATCGGGTCCTGCATCGGACCTTGCACCCAAAGGAGAGATCGCCATGCAGATTCAAGTCCTCACCGTCCTGGCCCGCCACGAACATGTCCAGGCCCTGATGTCGCCGGTGCTCGAAGGCCGCGTCCAGGAAGCCGTCTCGAAGGCCGAAGAGCTGCTGGGCGATCGCCCGGCCCACCTGGGCGACGAGATGCTGAGCGAGCTGGCCCAGCTGTGCGGCGACCTGATGCTGTCGCTGGACCGCGCCGAAGAGGCCGAGGAAACCTACCGCCTGGCCGTCAAGCTGGCCGGCGGCGCGCAGCGCGGCACGGTGCGCGTGGTGTCGTGCCGCGGCACCGGCTTCCTGAGCCTGTACCAGCACCGCTACGGCACGGCCGCGGCCTGCTTCGGCCGCATGGCCGTCGACGAGGCCGCGACGCCGGCGCAGAAGGTGGAGGCACTGTGCGCGATGGCGATGGCCCGCCACGGCCTCGGCCAGAAGGAGCGCGCGATGCAGGCGCTCGACGATGCGAGCGAGATCGCCCGCGACGACGATTCGGCGCAGCTCGCGATGATGGTGAGCCTGGTGCGCGTCGAGTTGCTCGCGCAAAGCGAGATCCGCGCGCACGACGACCTGCGCGACCATGTGTTCTGGCAGTCGCCGATGGTCGACCGCATGCCGGCCTCGGCCCAGCTGCAGCCGGTGGCGGCGATCGACCAGTGCATGAGCGCCTACGGCCGCTTCGCGCTGGTGGCGCGCCGGCTGCGCCAGCTGCGCGACCTGGTGATGGCCGGCAGCGGCGATGCCCGCGCGCAGGCCGCGCTGCCGGAGCACGTGGCCGGGCTGCGCACGCTGGGTCTCGCGACGCTCGAGCGCCAGGCGCGCCTGGACACCGCGCTGGTCGCGATCACGCAGCGCCAGGCCGAGCTGGCCCGTGCCACGCTCGAGCCGCTGCAGTCGCGCGAGGCCGAGATGGGCGGGCGCCAGCGCTGGCGCATGGAGCTGTCGTACTGCCTGGCCAAGGTGTGCGCGCTGTCGGGCCGGGTCGACGAATCGATGCGCCACTACCAGCGCTATGCGCTCGAATCGATGCAGTGCGTGCGCACCGAATCGGCGTTCGACGACCGCGCGGCGCGGCCGGGCGCGGCGGCGCCGGTGGCGGTGAAGGACGACATCGAGATGCGGCTGCCGGCGAAGTACCGCCGCGCCTACCGCTACCTGCTGGAGCACCTGGACTGCGCCGAGCTGAGCGTGCGCGAGATCGCCGACGACATGGGCGTGACCGAGCGGGCGCTGCAGTGGGCCTTCAAGAACCACCTGGGCATGACGCCGGGCGAGGTGATGCAGCGTTGCCGCGTCGAGCGCATCCGTGCCGACCTGCTGCGCGACGACGCACCGGGCCACAGCGTGATCGAGACCGCGGCGCGCTGGGGCATCCGCAACCGCTCGACGCTGGTCACCTCGTACCGCAAGTACTTCCGCGAGACGCCGACCGAGACGCTGGCGCGCCGCGGGCGTGCGGACCAGATGGCTGCGGCGTACTGAGGCCGTCATGCGTTCGCATGGTTTGCGCGCGTCGATCGGCGCGCTGATCGCGGGGGCCGCCTCGCAGGCCGGTGCCGCCTACGACTGCACCGATGCGTTCGGCAACCGCTACCAGAGTGCACGGCTGATTGCCGAGGGGGGCGTGCAGTGCGTGGCGGCGTTGCCGCCGGTGCGGGTGGCCCAGCCGCTCACGTCGCAGGACGTGGCCTCGATCCTCGGCCTGTCCGATGCGGCCTTGGCGGCCGAGGTGCAGAGGCGCGGCGGCAGCATGCTGCTGTTGCCGCCGTCGGGCGTGGCCATTTCGGTGAACGCGCCGCCGGCCGAGCGGATCACCGCCTATGACCCGATCATTGCGGCGGTGGCGCGCTCCTTCGGCACCGACGTGAACCTGCTGCGCGCGATCGTGCACGTGGAGTCGCGCTTCAACCCGAAYGCGGTATCGCCGAAGGGGGCGATCGGCCTGATGCAGGTGATGCCGGCGACCGCGTCGCGCATGGGCCTGGCCGATGCCGAGCGCAACCTGTTCGAGCCCGAGGCCAACCTGCGCACCGGCACGCGCTACCTGCGCCTGCTGCTGAACATGTTCGAGGGCCAGCCGGAGCTGGCGGTCGCGGCGTACAACGCGGGCGAGGGCGCGGTGATGAAGTACGGGCGGGAGATCCCGCCGTACCCGGAGACGCAGGCGTATGTGCAGAACGTGATGGCGATCTATCGCAGCCTCAGTCGTTAGTGGCCCACCCCCGAGGCGCTGACGCGCCTCCCCCTCAAGGGGGCAACTCCAGTGGCCCGGCAAAGCCGGTTCCACGGAGTTCTGCTTGATCCTTGCTCGGCCACCCCGGCGTGTCTACCGCTCCGCTGGCAACTCCAGCGCCACCCGCAACTCCCCCGCCGGCGCATCCATGCGCCACAGCCCGCCCTGCATCTCGCGCGCGATCTCCTCGCACAGCGTGAAGCCGACGCCGCCGACCGCCGAGGCATCCGCCTCGCGCGCCGGCGACGCGAACAGCACCCGCACCGCCGGGCCGTTCATCGACAGCAGCACCTGCGGGGCCTGCGCACCGCCCAGCCGCTCGATCTCGATCAGCAGGATGCGCAGCAGCACCGCCAGCCGCTGCGCATCGCTGCGCACCTGCGGCGGCGCGACGCCGCGCAGCACCAGCGGCTCGCGCGGCCCCGAGCGGCCGATCGCCATGCCGTTCCAGGCCTCCTGCAGCGCGAGCGGCAGGTCGAGCACCATCGCCTGCGGCGCCGCGCGGTACGAGAACATGCGCAGCTGGCGCGTCAGCGCCGTCGCCTCGTCGATGTGGGCGACCACGCCGCGCATGGCCGCCGACAGCTCGGCCGGCGTCAGGTGGTCGGCCTGCGTGATGCACAGCGACAGCGCCTGCCGCGCCGCCACCAGCGGCGCCCCCAGCGAGTGGTAGATCTGCGCCATCAGCCGGCCCACCACCGCCAGCCGCTGCGCATGCAGCATCGCGGTTTCGCGCTCCAGCCGGCGCTCCTCGGCGTCGCGCTCCAGCGCGGCCATGCGGTAGTGCAGCCGCTCCTGCTCGGGCTGCGTGTGGCGCCGCGCCGCATGCGCCTGGCGCAGCCAGCGCAGCGCATCGGCATGCCGGCCGTTCGAGGCATGCGCATTGGCCAGCATCTGCATCGTGTTCGGCAGCTCGCCGTCGTGGCGGATGCTGCGCATCGCGCTGATCGCCCGCTCGAAGCGCGCCGCGGCCCGCCCCGGCTTGCCGGCGTGCTGGTAGTACACGCCCATCGTCAGCCACACCTGCGCCATCCAGCGCGGCGCGCGCGGCAGCTGGCGCACGCGCCGCAGGAAGATCGACGCGGTGTGGCGCGCCCCCTCCAGGTCGCCGAGCCGCGAGCGCGCATAGATCACCATGTGCAGCGACGCGAGCGGGCTGCGTTCGTTCGCCTTCGGCAGCACCGCGGCCGCGCGCCGCCGCTCGGACTTCGCCTCGGCCAGCCGGCCCCGCCGCTCGTGCGCATCGGCCAGGTAGGTGCGGCTGAAACCGAGCGCCGCGCGTGCGCTCTCGGCGGTGGTCGCCACCTGGCCGCGCGTGGCCTCGGGAGGCATCTCGGCCACCACCTTCAGCACCTCTTCGCAGCAGTGCGCCGCCGCATCGAACTCGTCGACGCACAGGAAGGTGCAGGCCTGGTTGAACAGCAGCCGCACCAGCAGCTCCATGTCGCCGCTCGCGCGGGCGGCCGCCTGTGTCTGCCGCAGGTGCTCCAGCGCGCGGCTGAAATCGCCGGTCTCGATGCAGATCGAGATGCAGGTGCTGGCCGCGCTCGACGCCCGCGCGGTGTCGCCGGCGCGCGCCAGCTGCTCGCTGGCCGACAGCGCCCGCGCGTACGCGAGTTCGTACTCGCCGAGCTGCGCATGCAGCCGTGCCATCAGCAGCTGGATGCGGCCGAGCGTGTGGGCGTCGATGTCGTCGCCGGCAGCCAGCGCCGCCGCCTGTTCGAGCAGGCCGCGGTGGCGGGCAGGGTCTTCGGCGGCTTCGAGGGCGGGCAGCGCTTCGATCACGCGCTGCAAATCGGCCGTCGGCGGGGCGATCAGGTCGGGCATGCGCCGCATTGTGAGGGCGTCTGCGGGCGCCGCGKCAGCGCCGCCACGAAGCCGGCCGCCTCGCGTCGGGTTTGCGCACACCGCTTCGGGCCCGGCCCCGGCCGGCGCCGCCGGCACGCCTAGCCTGTCGATGTCGGCAATCCGTCGACGCCCGTTGCATTCGGTCACGCCATGTCCGACGAAAAAACCGAAGAGCCCACAGAGCAGAAGCTGCGCAAGGCGCGCGAGGAAGGCCAGGTCGCCAAGAGCCAGGACATGGCGATCGCCGGCTCCACGCTCGCGGTCGTCGGCACGCTGCTGGCGATGGCCGACAGCGCCGCCGCGCGCATGCGCACCGTGATCTCGCTCGCGCTGGACATCGGCCCCGGCGACATCCCGATGGACGTGATCTGGAAGCGCCTCGCCGCGATGGGCATGGAGGCGGGCCTCGTGATCCTGCCGCTGCTGGTGGTGGCGGCCATCGGCGCGGTGGTCGGCATCGCCGCGCACGTCGGCATCCAGCTCACGCCGAAGGCGGTGCAGCCCAAGTTCGACAGCCTGAACCCTGCCCAGGGCATCAAGAAGGTGTTCTCGCTGAAGTCGCTGATGACCTTCGCGCAGATGGTGCTGAAGGCGGTGGTGATCGGCGCGGTGATGTGGCAGGTCATCGTGCAGCTGCTGCCGCTGATCTCGGGCGCGGTGTTCCAGACGCCGATGGCGATCGGCGCCATCGCCTGGGGCGCGATCGGCAAGGTGCTGCTGTTCGCGGTGGCGTTGTTCATGGTGCTGGCACCGCTCGACTACGCGCTGCAGCGCCACCACTTCATGAAGGGCCAGCGCATGTCCAAGGACGAGATCAAGCGCGAGTTCAAGGGCCAGGAAGGCGACCCCGAGATCAAGGGCCAGCGCAAGCAGCTGGCGCGCGAGCTGGCCGAGGAAGACCCGAAGCAGGCGGTGGGCCGCGCCGACGCGGTGGTCGTCAACCCGACGCACTACGCGGTGGCGATCCGCTACCGCGCCGACGAGGCCGGCGTGCCGGTCGTGCTGGCCAAGGGCGTGGACGACGCGGCGCTGATCATCCGCGGCCACGCCGAGGCGATGGGCGTGCCGGTGTTCGCGCACCCGCCGCTCGCGCGCGCGCTGCACAAGGTGCCGGTCGACCACGCCGTGCCCGAAGAGCTTTTCGAATCGGTGGCCGTGGTGCTGCGCTGGGT
>NZ_JBFUCB010000120.1:0-12328 GCF_056405435.1 Rhizobacter sp. P1_G5
GAGGTGCGCGACACCGGCATCGGCATGAGCCGGGAGGAACAGGATCGCCTGTTCGAGCCCTTCACGCAGGCCGATGCCTCGACCAGCCGGCGCTACGGCGGCACCGGCCTCGGGCTGGCCATCAGCCGGCACCTGGTGCACCTGATGGGCGGCGAGCTGGCGGTCGACAGCGAGCCGGGGCGCGGCAGCTGCTTCCACTTCGAGCTCGGCTTCAGCCTGCAGCCCGGCGCCGCGGCGCAGCCCCCGGCCACGCACCACGACAGCCTGCCGGGCACGCGCGTCCTCGTCGTCGACGACAACGCCGCCGCGCGCGAGGTGCTCACCGAGATGAGCCGGGCGTTGGGCCTGGACGCCGACGCCGCCGCCGGCGGCGAAGAGGCCTTGCGGCGGGTGATGCAGGCGGATGCCGGCGACCGGCCGTACCAGCTGCTGCTGCTGGACTGGAAGATGCCCGGCATGGACGGCGTGGCCTGCGCGCAGGCGCTGGTCGACCGGGCCGGGCTGCGCCACCCGGCGCCGGTGGTGCTGATGGCCACCGCCTTCGGGCGCGACGAGGTGCGCCAGCACCTGGCCGAACAGCGGTTGACGGTCGGTGCGCTGCTGACCAAGCCGGTGACGCCCTCGTCGCTGCTCGATGCCTGCATCACCGCGCTCGGCCGCGTGCCGCTGGCGCCCACGCGCAGCACGCGGCGCGCCGACGCACTGCTCGACCGCCGGGCGGCACTGGCAGGCGCGCACATCCTGCTGGTCGAGGACAACGCGATCAACCGCGAGCTGGCCGTGGACCTGCTGGGCCGTGCCGGCGTGGATGTCAGCGTCGCCTGCGACGGCCAGGAGGCGCTGGACATGCTGGAGCGCGAGCGCTTCGACGCCGTGCTGATGGACTGCCAGATGCCGCGGATGGACGGCTATGCCGCGACGCGTGCACTGCGCCAGCAACCGGCGCTGCGGACCCTGCCGGTGATCGCGATGACGGCCAACGCGATGGTCGGCGACCGCGAGGCCGTGCTCGCGGCCGGCATGGACGACCACATCGCCAAGCCGATCGTCGTCGACGAGATGTTCGCCACGCTGGCGCGCTGGGTGAAGCCGCGGCGCACCGGCACCAGCATCGACAGCGCCAGCGGCCTGGCCAACGTGCGGGGCAACGACGCGCTGTACCGCCGCATGCTGGACATGTTCCGCGACCGCGAGACGGAATTCGTGTCGCATTTCCAGGCCGCGCTGGCAGCGGGGGACGCCGAGGCCGCGATGCGATCGGCCCACGACCTGAAGTGCGAGGCCGGCACGCTGGGCATGCCGGCGCTGCAGGAGGCCGCGGCCGCCCTGGAGCAGGCCTGCCTGGCGCACGCCGGTGACGCCGGTGACGCCGGGATGGGCGCGCTGTTGCACGAGGTGTCCAGGCAACTGGACCAGGTGCTGGGAGAACTGGCCGAACTCTAGAGTCCCAGGGACTGCCGGTACGCACTGCGCTGCCGCTCGCGCCCGAGGCGCAGCGTGATCTCCTCGAAGTCGACCGCGGCGGCCTTCAGCGCCGCCTCGGCGCTCAGCTGGCCGGCCACGGCCTCGCCCAGGTGCACGTCGAGCGCCTGCCAGTAGCTGAAGGCGCCGGGAATGCGCAGGTAGGGGAACTGCAGTCGGTTGCTGAAGTTCTCGAAGTACGCATGCAGGTAGTCGCGCACGTCGACCTCGTTCCAGCCGGCCTGCAGGTAGGTGTCGACCTGCCCGGTGCCGTCGGGCGGCAGGAAGTGGAACCGGCGCCCGGGGTCGATGCCGTCCCAGCCGCGCACCGCGTACACCTTGGATTTCTCCCGGGTCGCCATCAAGGCGAGCAGGTAGTAGGTCGCCTCGGGCGCCTTCGAGTACTTCGAGATCACGCCCGCCCAGGACCCGCCGGTGGTGTTGCCGACCACGTTCGGCTGCGCGGTGGTGACCCATTCGCGGCGCGCGAGGCTGTAGTACTCGCGCGTGCCCGGCACCGGTGCCGCGCCGATCTTGCCCTTGACCTTGCTGCCGGGTTGCTGCGCCAGCGCGCCCAGGTCGCCCCAGGTGAAGGTCAGCGCCGCGCGCCCGGCGAGCAGGTAGTCCCAGCTCTGGCCGAGGTCCCAGGAGCGCATGTCCCGCGGTCCGAAGCGGACCAGGTCGACGAGGGCCTCGAGCGCACGCACGTGCCCGGGACTCGCGATCAGCGGCCGCATGTCCGCGGGGTCGAACCAGTACAGCTTCGGGCTGCCGGGGCCGATCACGAACGGCGCCGAGAACGACATGAAATGGAACATGCCCTGGGCACCGACCTTCAGGTGCATCGACAGGCCGTGATCGGGCTCGCCATCGCCGTTGAGGTCCTTGCCGTCGAAGTACTCGGCCACGTCGCGGAACTGCTTCCAGGTCTTCGGCACGTCGAGCGCGTAGCCGTACTTCTGCCGGAAGGCCGCGCGGTGCTGCGGGTCTTCGAGCAGGTCGCGCCGGTAGTACATGACCTGGCCGTCGTGGTCGTTGGCCACCATGTACTTCTTGCCGGCATACGACAGCAGGCTGCGCGGTGCGGGCAGCACGTCGTCGAGGCTCCAGGCCGGGAAGCGCGGATCCTTGAAGTACTTGTCGTACGACAGGATGTAGTCGCCGGCCACCAGTTCACCGAGCCACCAGGCCCCGGCGTACGCGGCGTCGTACTTGCCGGCACGGGTGGTGAGGTCGGACATGAAGGTGGGGAAGAGATCCTGGTGCGTGAGCTGGACCAGGTTGAGCCTGGCGCCGGTGGCGGCCTCGAACTCGGCCCGGAGTTCTCCCAGGGCGCCTTCGTTGGCCTCCTTGATGATCAGCATCGTGACGGTCTGTCCGGCGAACGGACAGCGGCCGGGTTGACAGGGGGCGACGACCCGCGGCGGGACGATGTTGCCGACGTTCACCGTCGCGGCCTTGTAGACCTCGGTCTTCGGCTTGGCTTCCTGTGCCGTCGCCACGGCCATTGCCGCGAACGCCGCGATCAGCAATGCTGTCCACCTCGCTGTTGCGCACATGGCCGTCTCCTGGGGGTTGCCGGCACGGTCCATTCTGCGCCGGTGCGCAACGGTTGTGCGTCGATATCTACCCTTCGTCGACCGTCAGATCTGCCCCTGCTGGTAGAACCCGCTCTCCACCAGCACCTGCTGCCAGTTCGCCTTGTTGACGAACACCGGTTTCAGCAGGTACGACGGCACCACCTTGACGCCGTTGTTGTAGGTCTTGGTGTCGTTGATGGTGGCCGGCTTGCCGTTCATGTACTCGTCGACCATCGAGGCCACGCGCACCGCCAGCTGCCGCGTGTCCTTGAAGACGGTCGACGACTGCTCGCCGCGCTGGATCGAGCGCACCGAGTTCAGCTCGGCATCCTGCCCCGTCACCACCGGCCACGGCTGCGCGGTGCCGTAGCCCACGCCCTGCAGCGCCGTCAGCAGCTCGACGCTGGTGTTGTCGTTCGGCGAGAGGATCGCATCGAGGCGCCGCTTCGCGTACAGCGTCTTCAGCATCGCCTGCAGCCGCGCCTTCGCGATCGCGCCGCTCCATTGCGGCGTCGCCACCTCGGCCATCGCCACCTTGCCGGAGCCCACCGCCAGCACGCCCGAATCGATGTACGGCTTCAGCACCGACATCGCGCCGTTGTAGAAGAAGTGCGAGTTGTTGTCGTCGGCCGCGCCGGCGAACAGCTCGATCAGGCCCTTGCCGCCGTCGCGCAGCTTCAGGCGCGCCTCGATGTCGCGGCCCTGCAGCACGCCGACCTCGAAGTTGTCGAAGGTGGCATAGGCGTCGACGTTGCCGCTGTCGCGGATCAGCCGGTCGTAGGCGATGACCTTCACGCCCTTCTTCGCGGCGGTGTCCAGCACCGCGGTGAACGCGCTGCCGTCGCTCGCGCCGATCACCACCACCTTCGCGCCGCCGTCCATCATCTTCAGGACCTGGCCCGGCTGGTCGGCGGCGTTGTTGATCGCGTACTGCAGGTCCACCTTGTAGTTGAGCCGGTTCAGCGTTCGCATCATGCTGAGCCCGTCGTCGACCCAGCGTCGCGACGAGAAGGTCGGCATCGACACGCCGATCAGRCCCTTGTCGGCCGCGGCCGCACGGGCCAGGTGAGAGGACGCCAGCAAGGCCGGCGCGGTGAGGGAAAGCAGGAGTCTTCTACGGTTCATGGCTTGTCTCGGTTGCTCCAGTCGAAGCGCTGGATGGCGCGCAAGTTAAGGCCGTACCATCGTGTAACCGATCGATGCAAACCCTGAGGGCGCGCGCCGTTGTGCAACGAATCGCACGCGTGCGGTGTTGCTGCGCGCTGTACTACGCGCTGCTACAGACCTGCAGGCCGGCAGGGCCTTCATGAACTTCAAGAGACTCTCTCGGACCCATGACCATCCATTCCGAAAACAGCGGTCCCTTGTTCGCAGTCAATCTGCTGTTTCGTTCGTCCCGAGATGGTGTGTTCGATGATGCGAACTTGTGGGAAGAGTCGCTCGTCCTGATCGAGGCGCCAACTGCCGGTGACGCTGAAGCGAAGGCCGCGCTGCTCGCCGTCTCGGCGGAGTCGTCCTATGTCGCGATGGACGGCACACACGTCGCATGGACCTTCTTCAAGGTCGAGCGCGTGTCCCAGATCGTCGATCAGCCTCTGCGCCATGGGTCGGAGTTGTTCTCCCGGTACTTGAGGCATGCTGAAGTCCAGAGCTTGCTCACGCCCTTCGAGGACCCGTCGACTCAGAAGTAGTGCGTGTACATCAGCCCCACATGGTCGCCCTTGATCTTCGGCGCACCATCGCCGGCGGTGAAGTTCTCCTTCACGAAGCGCAGCTTCACCGCCGAGTGCGGCGTGATCAGAAACTCGCCTTCGAGCACGCGGCCGGTGGCGTGCTTGTAGTTCTGGTTCAACGCGCCCGCGTCGCCGCTGCCGCGCAGCCGCGCGCCGAACACGAACTGCGCGCCGGCCCCGAAGCGCAGGTTGTTCGTCACCGCATACAGCCCCATCAGTTCGAGCGGAAAGCGCTGGAAGCGCAAGGTGCCGCCCGCGGCCTTGCGCCGGTCGATCTGGAAGCCCAGGTTCATCTGCAGCGCGAACGGCTCGGCCACCCAGTACTCGGCACCGGCAAACACCTGCAGGCCGCGGCCGGCGTCCATCTCGGCGCCCGAGCCCTCCACCAGGTTGTCGCCACCAGCCGTGAGGCCGCCGCCCAGCGAGAGTTTCAACGGCCCGCCGCCATCGGCCGCATGGGTCGCGGAGGCTGCCAGCGTCAATGCCGCACAGAGGGTGGCCACGGCCACCGATCGGAATTCGGTCATCAGAAAGATCCTGTCAAGGCGTGTCTCGCACGAACACCATCCCCATCACTCCGACCGACAGCGTGTGCCCGTTCACCGACGTGTACGACGCGACGCCGAGCGAGTGGTAGCTCGACACCAGCGCGGCCAGCGAGCCGATGCCCAGCACCTTCGCGAGCGCATTGCGTTCGCCGATCGCGGCGCGCACGCTGTCGCGATGGCGCTCGGCCGACGGGTTCAGCAGAACGGCGAGCGCCAGCGTGGCGGCCACCAGGCCGAGGGTGGTGAAAAGAGAGCGTGATGACATGGCACGGAAAAAAGTTCGGGCCGGAATCGGCAAAAACGACCGGTGATTGTCGCCGCGACCGGCCCACCTTCCGGAAAAGTCCTCCCGGCGATCAGCCGGCCGCCCGCAGCACCGCCGTCCGCAGGTCGATCTCGCTCGGCAGGCGCTTGAAACGCAGCACGCGGTAGCCGGCGGCGCTCAGCATGCCGTCACGCGCCGCCACCTCGGCGGCATCGCGGGCGTGGCTCGCGTCGTCGAGCTCGATCAGCGCCAGCACGTCGAACTCGCGGCTGCACACCACGAAGTTCGCGAACTGCCGCTCGAAGCGGCCGCGCGTCGAGCGGTGGCTCGCCGTCAGCAACGCCGACAACGACACCTGCGCCAGCACCACCTGCTCGGGAAAGGCCTCGCACAGYCGCTGGAACATCGGCTGTTCCTGCTTGCCCAGCGGCCGCCGCGCCACCGGCGCCACGCCCGGCTCGCGCGCCGCGCGGTTCTTCATCACGCCCAGCACGGCCAGCCCGGCCAGCAACAGCACGGTCACCACCAGCACGATCGTCATTCGCGAGCCCTTGCATCGATTGCGGTGCAGCGATTGTGCGGGTGCCCCACCCATTCAAGGGGGGTAGCCGGGCGTCACGAACTCGCGCCGGGTGTAACCAAGCTCCGCAATTGCAACCGGGAAGCGTGCACTGCGTCACATGGGCATCAGTCTTGCTCATACCGGATTCTGTTTTTGTCATATTGGTGCCTTCCCTGAGTCGCGTTCAATCGATCACGGCCGCGGGCGGCACGTGAGGAGAAGTCATTTGCCACATCCACGCATGCCCACGACCGTTCGACCCGTTCTGCGCGCCGGCCTCGTGCTGGGCTGCGCACTCGTGATGGCCGCCTGCGGCAGCAAACGCGAAGGGGCGACCCAGGTGGCGGCGAAGGTGAACAAGGAAGAGATCTCGGTGCACCAGATCAACTTCCTGATGCAGCGCCAGGGCACCCTGAAGCCGGAGCAGGTCGAGACCGCGAGCCGCAAGACGCTCGACGCGCTGATCGACCAGGAACTCGCGCTGCAGGCCGCCAACGAGCAGCGCCTCGACCGCGATCCGCGCGTCGTGCAGGCCATCGAGGCCTCGCGGCGCGACATCCTCGCGCGCGCCTATGCCGAGCGGCTCGCCGAGAGCGCCGCGGTGCCCACCGAAAAGGACGTCGCCGACTACTACAACGCCCATCCGGAGCTGTTCGCGCAGCGCCGCGTCTACTCGCTGGTGGAGACGGCCGTCGAGGCGACGCCGGCGCAGCAGCAGGCACTGAAGCCGCAGCTCGATGCCGCGAAGAATGCCGATGACGTGGCCGCCGCGCTGCGCGTTGCCGGCCTGCGCTTCGGCACGCGCCAGCTGACGCAGGGCGCCGACGCGCTGCCGATGCAGGCCGCCGCACCCATGGCCGCGCTGAAGGAAGGCCAGTCGCACGTGATCGCCGGACCGCTCGGCGCGCGCATCCTGACCATCGTGTCGGTGAAGTCCGCCCCGCTGGCCGCCCCCGAGGCGAAGAACGCGATCCAGCAATACCTGCTGGTCGACCGCAAGCGCCAGGTGGTGGAGCAGCAGCTGAAGCAGCTGCGCGCCGTGGCCCGCATCGAGTACCAGGGCAAGTTCGCGCAGGCCGCAGGCGCCGCGCCGGCCGACGGCACGCCGCCGGTGGTCGTCACGACGCCGACCGCGGACGTGTCCGCGACCAGCGCCACCCCGGGCGCGGCCCCCGCCGCCTCGGGCAGCACGCTCGACGCGTCGTCCGTCAACAAGGGACTCTCCAACCTGAAGTGATGCAAACACCCCCGATGGCCATGACGATGAAACGCCTTGCCCAGCGCACGATCGGTGCCGCCGCGCTGGTCGCACTCTCGTGGGGAACCGCCCTCGCGCAAGCGCAGACGGCCCCCGCGCCCGCAACGACCGCGGCGGTGGTGAGCGGCAACGCCCCGGCGATCGCACCGGGCGTGGCGCCCGACACCCGGCCGCGCGAATACGTGATCGGCGCCGGCGACGTGCTGCGCGTCGCGGTCTACCAGAACCCCGACCTCGCGATCGAGACGCGCGTCTCCGACACCGGCCAGATCAGCTTCCCGCTGCTCGGCCAGGTGACGGTGGGCGGCCTCACGGTGCCGCAGATCGAGAAGGCACTGGCCGACGGCCTGCGCACCGGCAATTTCGTCAAGCAGCCGCAGGTGACGGTGCTGGTGACGCAGGTGCGCGGCAACCAGGCCTCGGCGCTCGGCATGGTCAATCGCCCGGGCCGTTTCCCGATCGACGTGAGCGGCATGCGCCTGAGCGAGCTGCTCGCGCAGGCCGGCGGCATCGCCCCGGGCGGCAGCGATGTTGTCATCTTGACCGGTATCCGCAACGGGCAGCCGTACCGCCTTCAGGTCGATATTGCCGCACTATTTGCAAGCGGCGCCCAAAGCCAGGATCCGGTGGTGCTGAACGGCGACACGCTCTACGTCGAGCGCATGCCCACCGTTTACATCTATGGCGAAGTGCAACGCCCCGGCGCGATCCGCCTCGAGATCAACATGACGCTGATGCAGGCGCTCGCCAGTGGCGGCGGCCTGACCCAGCGCGGCACGACGCGCGGGCTGCGCGTGCACCGGCGCAACGGCGAAGGCCGCGTCGAGGAACTGCAGCCCGGGATGAACGACACGCTGCAGAACGGCGACGTGATCTACATCCGCGAAAGCCTGTTCTAACCCCATCACTGCGAGCCTCGCCATGTCCTTCTCGCAATTCATGTCCATCCTGCGGGCCCGCTGGAAAGCGGCGCTCGCGATGCTGTTGTTCACCCTCGGCACCGCGCTCGCCCTGAGCCTGCTGCTGCCGAAGAAATACACCGCCAGCGCGGCCCTCGTGATCGACGTCAAGTCGCCCGACCCGATTGCCGGCATGGTGCTCGCCGGCATGATGACGCCGGGCTACATGTCGACCCAGGTCGACATCATCACCAGCGACCGCGTGGCCCAGCGCGTGGTGCGCGACATGAAGCTGAACCAGAACGCCGAGAGCCGCGCGAAGTGGCTCGACGCCACCGACGGCAACGGCGAGTTCGAAGCCTGGCTGGCCGAGGCGCTGCAGAAGCACCTCGACGTGAAGCCCTCGCGCGAGAGCAACGTGCTGAACGTCAGCTACACCTCGCCCGACCCGAAGTTCAGCGCGGCGCTGGCCAACGCCTTCGTGCAGGCCTACATCGACACCAACCTCGACCTGCGCGTCGATCCGGCCAAGCAGTACAGCAGCTTCTTCGACAGCCGCGCGAAGGAGCTGCGCGATTCGCTCGAGAAGGCACAGGCCAAGCTGTCGACCTACCAGAAGGAGAAGGGCCTGGTGTCGACCGACGAGCGCTTCGACGTCGAGAACGCCAAGCTGAACGAGCTGTCGACGCAGCTGATCACGCTGCAGGCGCTGAGCGCCGAATCGACCAGCCGCCAGCAGCAGGCCGCGCTGTCGCCGAACCAGCTGCCCGACGTGATCAACAACCCGGTGGTGGGCGGCCTGCGCGCCGACCTGTCGCGCCAGGAGGCCCAGCTGCAGCAGCTGAGCACCCGCCTGGGCGACGCCAACCCGCAGGTGCTGGAGCTGAAGGCCAACATCAACGAGTTGCGCTCGCGCTACGACGCCGAGGTGCGCCGCGTCAGCAGCAGCATGGGCGTGAACAACAACATCAACAAGGCGCGCGAGGCCGACGTGCGTGCCGCGCTCGAGGCCCAGCGCAGCAAGGTGCTGAAGCTGAAGGACCAGCGCGATGAGTCGCAGGTGCTGCAGCGCGACCTCGAGGCCGCGCAGYGCGCCTACGATGCGGTCGGCGCGCGCCTGACACAGACCAGCCTGGAGAGCCAGAACAACCAGACCAACATCTCGGTGCTGACGCGCGCGTCGGTGCCGGCCCGGCATTCGTCGCCGCGGCTGCTGCTGAACATGCTGGTCGCGGTGTTCCTCGGCGGCATGCTGGCCGTGGGCATCGCGCTGCTGCGCGAGCTGATCGACCGCCGCGTGCGCAGCCCGGAAGACCTGGTGCGCACGATCGGCCTGCCGGTGATCGGCAGCATTCCGCAGCCGATGCGCAAGCGGCTGCTGGGCGGCAAGCAGCGCTTCGTGCTGCCGCAACGGGTGCTGGCGCGGCTGCCGGGTGCTTCCACGAAACTGGCCGTCGCCAACGGCACGAGGGGGCGCTGAGCCATGGCGAACATGAGAGACGGGATGGCCAGTGTCGGCGGCGGCGGTGGCGGCGCGCAGGACGCGCAGCCGCTGCACGACCGCAGCATCGGCGACATCATTGCCGACCTGAAGAACCTGTCGTCGCAGCAGGTCGAGACGGTGCTGGCCTACCAGCGCCAGCACCGGCTGCGCTTCGGCGAGGCGGCGGTGGCACTCGGCTTCGCGAGCGACGACGACGTGCTGTACGCGCTGTCGCAGCAGTTCCACTACCCGTATGCACCCGAGGAGCGGCGCGACCTGAGCCGCGAACTGGTGGCGGCGGTGCAGCCGTTCAGCCAGCAGGCCGAGGCGTTCCGTGCGATCCGCAGCCAGCTGATGATGCGGCTGTTCTCGGCCAACGAGCCGAAGCGGGCGCTGGCGGTGGTCAGTCCCGAGCCGRGCGACGGCAAGACCTTCTTCGCGGCCAACCTGGCGGTGACGCTGGCGCAGCTGGGCGGGCGCACGCTGCTGGTCGATGCCGACATGCGCGGCCCGCGCCAGCACGAGGTGTTCGCGGTGGCGAACGGAGCCGGGCTGTCGAACGTGCTGAGCGGCCGCAAGGAAACCAACGTGATCCACCAGGTGCCCGACCTGCCGAGCCTGTTCCTGCTGCCGGTGGGCGTGACGCCGCCGAACCCGCTGGAACTGGTGGAGCGGCCGGCCTTCAAGCTGCTGCTGCGCGAGCTGCTGTCGAAGTTCGACCACGTGCTGGTCGACACGCCGGCCGCGTCGTACGGCGCCGACGCCGGCGTGATCGCGGCGCGCTGCGGCTCGGCGCTGGCGATCGCGCGCAAGAACCAGTGCCACATGAACGGCCTGCAGGACCTGGTCACCAGCCTGGCCGAGAGCCCCGCCAAGCTGGCCGGCGTGGTCTTGAACGACTATTGAAATGGCCGCCCTGCCGACCCCGGGACCGGACGCGAGGTGGCGCGCGCTCGCCACGCCGTGGCTGCTGCCCGCGCTCGGCCTCGTGGCGATGTACGGCCCGAGCTTCTTCGACCTGCTGAACGGCATCTGGCGCACCGACGAGCAAGGCCACGGCCCGATCGTGCTCGGCATCTCGATCTGGCTGCTGGTGCGCGCGTGGCCGGCCGCCATGTCGGTGCCGGGCGACCGGCCGCGGCCGTGGCTTGCGTGGCCGCTGCTGCTGGTGGCGGCGGTGTCGTATGCGCTCGGGCGCTCGCAGGGCATCCTGATCCTCGAGATCGGCTCGCTGCTGTGGATGCTGGTCGGCCTCGGGCTGCTGCTGCGCGGCCCGGGGGCGCTGAAGCGGCTGTGGTTCCCGCTGTTCTTCATGCTGTTCATGATCCCGCTGCCGGGCACGGTGGTGGATGCGCTGACGCAGCCGATGAAGCTCGCGGTGTCGTACGTGGCCGAGAACATCCTGTACCGCGCCGGCTACCCGATCAGCCGCACCGGCGTGATCCTGCAGATCGGCCAGTACCAGCTGCTGGTGGCCGATGCCTGCGCCGGCCTGCACACCTTGTTCACGCTCGAGGCGCTCGGGCTGCTGTACCTGAACCTGGTGCGGCACGCATCGGTGTTCCGCAACGTCGCGCTGGCGATCCTGATCGTGCCGATCAGCTTCTGCGCCAACGTGATCCGCGTGATGGTGCTGACGCTGATCACCTACCACTTCGGCGACGAGGCCGGCCAGGGCTTCCTGCACGGCTTCGCCGGGCTGGTGCTGTTCATGGCGGCGCTGCTGCTGATCACCGGCGCCGATTCGCTGCTGCGGCTCGGCGTGCGCAACAAGGCGGTGGCATGAGCGCGGCCTTCGTCCCGAGCTGGAAGCGGGCCACCGCGGCGCTCGCGCTGATGCTCGGCGCGGTCGTGCTCGCCCAGGCCTTCACGCCGCGCGCGCGCCTCGCGGCACTGAGCAGCGACCTGAAGCTCGAGACCGCGATCCCGCGCGCTTTCGCCGGCTGGCGCGTCGACAACGGCACCGTCGCGCAGGTCATCAACCCGCAGCAGGTCGCGCTGCTGAACACGCTGTATGCGCAGACGCTGACGCGCACTTACGTGGGCCCGGCCGGCGAGCGGGTRATGCTGTCGATCGCGTACGGCGCGGCGCAGGCCGGCGAGCTGGAGCTGCACCGCCCCGAGGTCTGCTACGTGGCGCAGGGCTTCCAGATCCGCGGCGGCGGCCATGCCGCCGTGCAGGCCGATGCGACACGCGTGCCGGTGCAGCGCCTGCTCGCCAGTCTCGGGCCGCGCAGCGAACCGATCAGCTACTGGATGCGCGTCGGCGACGACGTGATCCCGTCCGGCATGCAGCAGCAGGTGTCGCGCTTGAAGCAGGGCATGCGCGGCTGGATCCCGGACGGCCTGCTGTTCCGCGTCTCGACGATCGCGAGCGACACCGCACCGGCCTACGCGATGCAGGAGCGCTTCATGGCCGACCTGCTGCAGTCGGTCGACCCGCGCACGCGGCGCTTCCTGATCGGCCCGGTGAGCCCGTCCCACAGTCCTGCCGACGCCAGCGTCGCCGCCACCGCCCCGTGAGCGCCTGCCCATGAAC
>NZ_JBFUCB010000121.1:0-12191 GCF_056405435.1 Rhizobacter sp. P1_G5
CCATCAGGTCGACCGTGCCCTGCTCGAGCACGCCGGCGCGGATGCGGCCCAGCACGTAGGCGGCGCTGCGCTGCTCGAGGATCACCGCATCGATGCCGGCCTGGTGCAGCCGCTGGCCCAGCAGCAGCCCCGCCGGCCCACCGCCGACGATGGCTACTTGTGTGCGGGCCGTTGTCACAGCACCGTGCGCAGGCTCGCCTGCGCGTGAAGCAAGGCCGGCAGCGAGCCTTCGACCAGCTGGTCCATCGTCACGCGCGCCGCATGCACGCTGACGTTCATCGCCGCGAGCACCTCGCCGCGGTGGTTCTTCAGCGGCACCGAGATCGTGCGCAGCCCGAGCTCCAGCTCCTGGTCCACCGTCGCATAGCCCTGCGAGCGGGTGCGGGCGATCTCCAGGCGCAGCCGCTCCGGCAGCGTGATGGTGTTGGGCGTCAGCGGCTCCAGCGCCTGGCGGGCGATCCACGCGTCGACCTCGGCCTGCGGCAGCGCGCTCAGCAGCACGCGGCCGTTCGCGGTGCAGTACGCCGGCACGCGCGTGCCGGGCTGCAGCGTCGACGACACGACGCGGCCGGCGCTGGTGGCGGCGATGCAGATCACGTCGTTGCCATCCAGCACGCCGGCCGACGAGGCCTCCTTCAGCGCGTAGGCCAGCTTGTGCAGCTCCGGCTGCACGATGCGCGGCAGCCGCGCCGAGTGCATGTAGCTCTGGCCCATGCGCAGCACCTTCGGCGTCAGCGCGTACATCTTGCGGTCGCTGTTGACGTAGCCGAGGTACTCCAGCGTGATCAGGTAGCGGCGGGCGGCGGCGCGGGTCAGGCTGCAGCGCGCGGCGACCTCGCTGATCGTGAGCCGTGGCCGGTCCTGGTCGAAGGCCTCGATCACCGCGAGGCCCTTCTCGAGGCCGGCGATCAGGTCGCGCTTGTTGGGACCGGCGGCGGTGGTGGTGGAGGACGGTGCCTCGGCGAGGTCGCCGGCCGGGTCGTCGTCGTCGGGAAGCTGCGGTTCGCGAGCATTCATCAACTGCTACTCCGATGTGCGCCAATCGCCCACGGCGGGCGCTGTGTCGACGCGATCGATGCGCAACCCCTTGTGGTGCGGATCAATGTAGCCTACCTTTCGCGCGTTGCAGCTGCCGCCGGGCCTTCGTGGGCGATTGGCGGATCAAGGAGACAGCGATGCAGTTCGACGAGGTGGCCCCGGGCGTGTACCCGAGCCTGATCCATCCCCCCTACCAGTCCACCCGCAGCCGGGGCCCGATGCAGCCGCCGTTGCGCGTGAAGGCACCGGCGCCGGCACGCGACGGCGTGCGTTTCTCTCCGGCGCTGGTCGGCCCGAAGGACCTCGACCTGACGGCTCACGGCAGCAGCGCACCGCTCGGCGAGAAGATCATCGTCAGCGGCCGCGTGGTCGACGAGGACGGCCGCCCGGTGCGGCGCTCGCTGCTCGAGGTGTGGCAGTGCAATGCGGCCGGCCGCTACTGGCACAAGAAGGACCAGCACGATGCGCCGCTCGACCCCAATTTCCACGGCATCGGCAAGATGTTCACCGACGACGACGGCCGCTACCGCTTCGTCACCATCAAGCCGGGGCCGTACCCGTGGGGCAACCACGACAAGGCCTGGCGACCGGCGCACATCCACTTCTCGCTGTTCGGCAACGTGCTGGCGCAGCGGCTGGTGACGCAGATGTATTTCGCGAACGACCCGCTGTTCGCGTTCGATCCCATCTTCCAGAGCATTCCGGATGCCGCGGCGCGAACCCGCCTGGCCGCGCACCTGAACATGGACCACACCGACGGCGGCAACGCCCTCGGCTACGACTTCGACATCGTGCTGCGCGGCCGCCACGCGACGCCGATGGCCCTGTGAGCACCGAAGCCATGACGAGCAGGATCACTTCATCGCAGACCATCGGTCCGTTTCCGCACGAGGGTTGGCGCTGGGCCGCCGAGCTGTCGCAGCTGGGGGCCACGGCCACGACCTGGATCACGATCGGCGGCACGCTGTTCGACGGGCAGGGCCAGCCGGTGAGCGATGGCTGGGTCGAGGCCTGGTCACCGGCTGCGGCGACGGGCGAGCATGAGCGCCCGATGCCCGGCTTTCGCCGTTGCCCGACCGGCGAGCGGGGCGAGTTCCGGATCGAACTGGCCGCTTCGCCGCAGGCCGCCCCGGGCGAGCCGGCGGCCTGGATCACGCTGTTCGCGCGCGGCCTGCTGAAGCACCAGTTCTGCGCGGTGTTCCTGGCCGATGCGCCGGGGCTTGCGAGCTCGGAACTGCTGGCGCAGGTGCCGGCGGCGCGCCGCGACACGCTGCTCGCGCAGCGCCAGGCCGATGGCAGCTACCGCTGGGACATCCACCTGCAGGGCGAGCGCGAGACGGTGTTCCTCGATTTCGAGTGAGCGTGCGGGGCCCGGGTGTCAGCGGTTCGCCGCCGCGTGCGCGCGGGCGAGCAGCGCGTCCATCGCGACGGCCTGCGCGATCGAATCGTCGAGCGTGATGCGCACCGCCTCGTGGCCGAGCGCCGCCGCCTCGAAGTGCCGCACCATCAGCGCATACGGGTCGCAGGGCGCGAAGCGCTCGACGTGATCGCCGATGCGCAGCACCGCCTCGACGTCCTTCCAGCCGAACGGCGTCTCCAGCCGCAGGATGCCGTCGCGCAGCAGCGCCTCGAACTGCGTGTGCGGCGGCAGCGAGAACGCGCAATCGAAGTGGCCGGTGACGTCGCCGTGCGCCGTGTCGAAACGCAGCATCGCGTGCGCCGCATGGTCGACGCGGCCGCCTTCGGCATCGGGCGGCGTCAGCCCGGCCGCGACGCCGAGCACCACCGGCTCGACGCCGGCCAGCCACCGCATCACGCTCAGCGGATAGCAGCCCAGGTCGTACAGCGCGCCGCCGCCCATGCGGCGGCTCCAGCGCACGTCGGCCGGGTCGTGCAGCGTGTAGGTGAAGTGGCTGCGCATCCATTTCAGCGGGCCCCAGGCCTCGCCGCGCACCAGCGCCTGGGCGCGCGCGAGCTGCGGGTGGAAGTGGTGCATGAAGGCTTCCATCACCAGCCGCCCGGCGGTGCCGGCGGCGGCCTTCATCCGGCGCGCCTCGTCGGCGCTCAGCGCGAGCGGCTTCTCGCACAGCACGTGCTTGCCGGCTTTCAGTGCGGCCAGCGTCAGCGGCAGGTGCGCATGGTTGGGCAGCGCGATGTAGACCGCGTCGATGTCGTCGCGGGCCAGCAATGCGTCGTAGCCGGTCGCGAGCGGGATCTCGTGCTTTGCGGCGTAGGCGGCGCCGCGGACTGGATCGCTGCAGCCGACCGCGACGATCGGGCTGCCGGTGCTGCGGAAGGCCGGGATCAGCGCCGATGCGGCGATGCGGGCGGCGCCGATCAGGCCCCAGCGGAGGGTGGGTGGAGAGGTCATGGCCGTGGTGGTGCGAGCTTCGCCCATCGTGCCAGCAAATCCCGTTCTCGCTCCACCGTCAGCTTGCCATCGCGCCGCGAATCGCCGAGCGCGGGGATCGGCTCGGCCAGGATGTCGGCTGCGGTGTCCAGCAACGGCCGCGTTTGCAGCCCCGCCGCTCGCGCCCGTGTCACGCTCACTGCGAGGAAGCCCTGCGAATCCGCCTCGCTCGCCGGGATCCACAGCGGCAACTCGGTCCACAGGCGCACGCCTTCGGCCTGCAGGAAGGTCTCGCCGACGAGCCGTGGGGTCGCCGGCGCGTGCCCCGCGTGCACGGCCGCGGTGATGCAGGCGTCGATCATCTGCGGCCAGGTCAGCGGCCCGTCGACCGGGCCGGTCGCGTTGAAGTCGCCGCGCGTGCCGCGCTCCAGCAACCGCAGCATCCACGCGGCGAGGTCGCGCACGTCGATCATCTGCAGCGGCGACGGCGCCTCGGGCACCAGCATCGTGCCGCCCGCCGCGGCGCGCCACGGCCAGTGGCTGAAGCGCCCGGTCGGGTCGCCGGGGCCGACGATCAACCCCGGCCGCACCACCAGCGCCCGCTCGCCCCACGCCGTGCGCAAGGCCGCCTCGCAGGCCGCCTTCTGCGCCCCGTAGTGTGCGGCGCTGCGGTCGTCCGGCGCCACGCCGTCGAACGATGCCAGCGGCGCCCGCTCGTCTTCACCCGGCCGAACGAGCGACGCATACGCCGACACGCTCGAGACGAACAGGTACTGCCCCGCATCGGACAAGGCCTCGGCGCTGAGGCGCAGGTCACCCGGCAGGTAGCCGCAGGTGTCGACCACCGCATCGAAGCGCCGGCCCTGCAGCGCACCGAGATCGCGCTGCCGGTCACCAACGATGCATTCGACGCCCGCCGGCCAGGCACGGCGCGCCCGCCCGCGGTTGAACACCGTCACCGCATGCCCCGCCGCGCAGGCCGCATCGACCACGGCCGCACCGAGGAACACGCCGCCACCGAGCACCAGCAGCCTCATGGCGACACCGGCAACGGCGACGGCGCCTTCACCTCTTCCATGCAGATCATCGAACGCACGTCGTCGACGCCGGGCACCTGCATCAGGCGGTCGGTCAGGAACTGGCTCAGGCTCTTCAGGTCCTGCGCGACCACCTTCAGCAGGTAGTCGCTGTCGCCCGACACCGTGTGGCATTCGAGGATCTGCGGGAAGGCGCGGATGTCGGCCTCGACCTCGCGCACGCGGCCGAACTGACCGCCGTCGATGTTCAGGCTGACGTAGGCCATCACACCCAGCCCGAGCGCCTGCGGATCGACCTGCGCGCGGTAGCCGCGGATCACGCCGCGCTCCTCCAGCGCGCGCACGCGGCGGAAGCACTGCGGTGCCGACAGGTGCACCTGCGCCGCCAACTCCACGTTGCTGGCGCGGCCATCGGCCTGCAGGGCTTCCAGAATCTTGCGGTCCAGGCCGTCAATCGCTCCACCGTTCATCGCTTCGCCTTCATTGATGCATGAATCGTGCGTCAACGGCGGCAAGGATGCAAGTTTTGGAAAGCAAATTTCGCCGCCGCATCTCTAGACTGTGAGCGTTCGCTATGCATTCAGACCAGGAGTTGACATGACCACCGCCGCCCGCGCCGCCGCCCTGCAAGCCCGCCACGCCGCCCCGCAGGAATCTCCGATCACGCTGGAGCAACGCCACGGCGCCCACAACTATCACCCGCTGCCGGTCGTGCTGACGCGCGGCGAGGGCGTGCACCTGTTCGACGACCGGGGCCGGCGCTACCTGGACATGATGTCCGCCTACTCGGCCGTCAGCTTCGGCCACAGCCACCCGGAGCTGGTGCGCGCGCTCACCGAGCAGGCGCAGACGCTGGCCGTGACGAGCCGGGCCTTCCACACCGATCGGCTCGGTCCCTTCCTACAGACACTGTGCCGCATGACCGGCATGGCGCGGGCGTTGCCGATGAACAGTGGCGCCGAGGCGGTGGAGACCGCGATCAAGGCGGCGCGCAAATGGGCCTACAAGGTCAAGCGCGTGCCCGAGGGCCAGGCGCAGATCCTCGTCGCCGAGGGCAACTTTGCCGGCCGCACCACCACCATCGTCGGTTTCTCGACCGAGGCGCAATACCGCGACGGCTTCGGCCCGTTCGCGCCGGGTTTCAACGCGGTGCCGTTCGGCGATGCGCGGGCCCTGGAGGCCGCGATCACGCCGCACACCGCCGCCTTCATCGTCGAGCCGATCCAGGGCGAGGCCGGCATCATCGTGCCGCCGGCCGGCTACCTGAAGGCGGTGCGCGAGATCTGCACGAAGCACGACGTGCTGATGATCTGCGACGAGGTGCAGACCGGCCTCGGCCGCACCGGCCGCCTGCTGGCCTGCGAGCACGACGGCGTGCTGCCCGACGGGCTGGTGCTCGGCAAGGCGCTCGGCGGCGGGCTGCTGCCGGTCAGCGCGTTCCTGGCGCGCGAGGACGTGATGGCGCAGTTCACCCCCGGCGACCACGGCAGCACCTTCGGCGGCAACCCGCTGGCGGCGGCGGTCGGGCTGGCGGCCCTGCAGCTGCTGGAGCGCGAGCAGCTGGCGCGCCGCGCGCAGGAGCAGGGCGAGTACCTGATGGCCCAGCTGTGGAAGCTGCGGCATCCGGCGATCACCGACATCCGCGGGCGCGGCCTGCTCGTGGGCGTGCAGATCGATCCGGCGTTCGCGAGCGCACGCGAGGTCTGCGAGCGGCTGATGGACGAAGGCGTGCTGACCAAGGACACGCACCACACCGTCGTGCGGCTGGCGCCGCCGCTGGTGATCGAGCGGGCGCAGGTCGACGAGGCGGTGGGGGCGCTGCGGCGGGTGCTGCTGGCGATCGATGCGAAGGCGGGGGTGCGGGGCAAGGCTGTCGTGGCCTGAAGGTGCTTCGGCGGGCTGTGTCTGCGGGCGACGGAACGAACGGGCGGTCGCGGTGACAGAGCGTCTGTCAAAACACTGCTCCTGGAGCTCACCGATGTCCGTTCAGACAGTCACAGCCCGTCCTTCCGTGATGTGGGAGCCCATCTCCATCGACGACTACGATGTCTACTCGCGCTTGCATGCGGGGCGGCTTGCGTCGCGCGAGTATGCGAGCGCTGTCCTCTCCATGCTGGTCCGGGGCAGTCAGCTTCCGGCCGGCCTGGTCGACAGGTCCTTTTCGTGGCTGAGGGTCGTGGACCAGGAATTCTGTCGAGGCGAGGGGCTCATCCGGGAACTCGGAACAGATATCGGATTGAAGAGGGATCCCGTGGGAGAGGCCTTGCGTCCGCTGAAGCGGGTCATCAATGAAAGCGAAAGCAAGTTCGGGAGGGCGAACGAAGAGCGCCAGCGCCGTCAAACGATATCGATGGTATGGGCGTCGACCCTCTGCGATGTCAAAGCAAAACTCGATGACGCAAGCAAGCGGGCCTGTTCCAGCCTCCCCCAGCGGCTTCACCAGGAGATCGGTGATTTGATCCGCGACTTTGAAGATGATCTCTGTGGCTACGATTGGCAAGCCTGTTGCGAGACCATGGCAGTGCTGGATCGCCTCGTCACCAGTGAGTTGGTGGTGTCGCCGAACGCGCACTCGCTCGGTCAGCGCAAGTTTCCAGAGAGCCGCCCGCGCGGAAACACCGAGCGCGCCCTGGTGTCATTGAGAACGCTCGCAGTCGACCATGCCGCAACCCTGGTCGAGCGGATGATGCTCCACCCGACACTTTCCGGGGTGCACGAGCAACTCAAGACGGCCGTGGACGTTCTTGAACGAGAGGCGACACGAGCGTCGGCAGATCTGGATGCGGCGATGAATGGGTTGATTTCAGAGTGGATCCGCGGCCTGAGATCGGCTGCGGATGGCGACGACGGAAGGTCGTACTGCAAAACCTTCACAGCATTGCGGCAAACCCTTGCGACATGGATTCACCAAGAGAGGAGTGAACGCCGGGGGACTGCCGAGCCTCTTTGACACGCTGTTCCGCGCCGACACCTTCGGGTTAACCCGAGTCCTTGTTACCGTCTCTTACACGCACTGCGCAAGGCCTGCACAGTTTTTGGCCTGCGCGTCGCACGTCGCGCTTTATTTCCGCGCCGGGCATGCCGACAAGTACGCATGTCCTCCTACAGCCTTCCCTCCGTGCAACAGGCGGCGCCCTCGGTGCCGTCCTCCAGCACCCCACCTTCCCGCCTGTCGCCGAGCGCGTTCGCCTGCACCGCGATGGGCCTGGCCGGCGGCATCGCCACCTGGGCCGCGAGCGGCTGGAACGGCTGGGCGTTGCTGGTCGGCGCCGGCCTCGGCATCGCCGGTGCGCTGTTCGACCGCCGCCAGGCCACGCTGCGCCGCCAGCAGCGTGACGCCACCGCGGCCTTCGTTGCCGGCACCGAGCGGCTCGGCCGCGAACTGCTGCCGGTCTGGGGCGGCCACATCGAAAGCTCGCGCGCGCAGATGGAGAGCGCGATCTCCGAGCTCGCGCTGCGCTTCGGCGGCATCGTCGACAAGCTCGACCAGGCGATGCGCGCCTCCAACCTCGCCGCCGGCAACATGCAGGGCAGCGACCAGGGCCTGGTGGCCGTGTTCGCGCACAGCAGCAAGGAACTGAACGGCGTGCTCGATTCGCTGCGCGCCGCGATGGCCAGCAACGGCGCCATGCACGACGAGGTGCAGAGCCTGAACCGCTTCGTCGCCGAGTTGCAGGAGATGGCCGCCGAGGTCGCCAACATCGCCTCGCAGACCAACCTGCTCGCGATCAACGCCGCCATCGAGGCCGCGCACGCCGGCGAGACCGGCCGCGGCTTCTCGGTGCTCGCACAAGAGGTGCGCAAGCTGTCGGCCGCCTCCGGCGAGACCGGCCGGCGCATGGCCGACAAGGTGGCGCTGATCGGCGACGCGATCGCCACCGCACGTCGCAGCGCCGACGCGTCGGCCGAGCGCGAGGCCGCGTCCATCGTCGCCTGCGAGACCACCATCAACAGCGTGCTCGGCGGCTTCCACACCGTCACCGATGCGCTGGTCGCATCGGCCGACGTGCTCAAGCGCGAGAGCGTCGGCATCCAGGGCGAGATCGGCGAGGCGCTGGTGCAGCTGCAGTTCCAGGACCGCGTCAGCCAGGTGATGTCGCACGTGCGCCAGAACATCGAGCAGCTGCCGGCCGAGCTGACGCGCAGCCGCGAAGGCTTCGAGCGCGACGGCGTGCTCCAGCCGGTCGACAGCGCCGCACTGCTGGCCCAGCTGGAGAAGACCTACGCGATGGCCGACGAGCGCCAGCTGCACAGCGCGCAAGCCGGGCAGGGCGCGCAGGCCGCGGATGCGAGCGAAGAGATCACTTTCTTTTGACAACGACAGACCGGGAAGCACAACACCATGGCCAAGAACATCCTGATCGTCGACGACTCCGCCTCGGTGCGGCAGGTCGTCAGCATTTCGCTGAAGCAAGYCGGCTACGACGTGATCGAGGGGGTCGACGGCAAGGACGCGCTGAAGCAGCTCACCGGCCAGAAGGTCCACCTGATCATCAGCGACGTCAACATGCCCAACATGGACGGCATCAGCCTCGTGAAGGCGGTCAAGCAGATGCCGGCCTACAAGTTCACGCCGATCGTGATGCTGACCACCGAGTCGCAGGAGGCGAAGAAGAAGGAAGGCCAGGAAGCCGGCGCCAAGGCCTGGGTCGTCAAGCCCTTCAAGCCCGAGCAGCTGCTGGGCGTCGTGCAGAAGCTCGTGCTGCCATGAGCTCTCTGCGCATCGAAGGCGAGCTGACGATCTATCGCGCCGCCGAACTGAAGCAGACGCTGCTCGCCGCCGTGGCGGAGCACGCCGAGCTCGAGGTCGACCTGTCGCAGGTCGGCGAGTTCGACAGCGCCGGGCTGCAGCTGCTGCTGCTGGCCAAGCGCGAAGCCGCTGCCGCCGGTCGCACGCTGCGCCTGGTCGACCACAGCCCGGCCGTCGTCGAGGTGCTGGAGCTGTTCGACCTGGCCGCGCATTTCGGCGATCCGCTGGTCGTCGGCTCCGCGCAGCGCGCTGCCTGACCTCTCCCTGGAAGGCATTCCGATGAACATGGACCAGGCCCTGCAGACCTTCTTCGCGGAAAGCCGCGAGCTGCTGGAAGACATGGAAGCCTCGCTGCTGCGCGTGCGCGAGGAAGACGAGCCGGCCGAGACGATCAATGCGATCTTCCGCGCCGCCCACACCATCAAGGGCTCGGCCGGGCTGTTCGGCCTCGACCAGGTGGTGGCGTTCACGCACGTCGTCGAGAGCGTACTCGACGAGGTGCGCGAAGGCCGCATCGCGGTCGACGAGCCGCTGGTCTCGCTGCTGCTCGCCTGCGGCGACCACATCGGCGCGCTGGTCGATGCGGTCGAGTCCGATCCGAACCAGGTCGACCCGGCGCTGGTGCAGCGCGGCGAGCCGCTGCTGCTGCGCCTGCGCGCGCACCTCGAGCCGTCGTCCGGCGCCGTCGTGGCGGCACCGGCGCCCGCGTTCGAACGCATCGCCGCCAATTCGCACGATGCCGACCTGTGGCACATCTCGCTGCGCTTCGGCCGCGACGTGCTGCGCAACGGCATGGACCCGCTGTCCTTCATCCGCTTCCTCGGCACGCTCGGCCAGGTGGTCGGCATCGTGACGCTGGCCGACGCGCTGCCGCCGGCCGCCGGGATGGACCCCGAGTCCTGCTACCTCGGCTTCGAGATCGCCTTCCGCAGCCAGGCCGACAAGGCGGCGATCGAAGGCGTGTTCGATTTCGTGCTCGACGATTGCACGCTGCGCATCGTGCCGCCGCACAGCCGCATCGGCGACTACATCGACCTCATCAAGGCGATGCCCGAGGAATCGGCGCGCCTGGGCGAGATGCTGGTGCGCTGCGGCACCGTGACCGCCCACGAACTCGAAGCCGCGCTCGCCGCGCAGGCTGAAGCCGTGCCGACCCCGCTGATCGGCACCGTGCTGGTCGAGCAGGGCCGCGTCTCGCCGCCGGTCGTCGAGGCCGCGCTCGAGAAGCAGAAGCGCGTGAAGGACGCGAAGACGCAGGAGAGCCAGTCGATCCGCGTCGACGCCGACAAGCTCGACCACCTGATCAACCTGGTCGGCGAGCTGATCATCGCGTCGGCCGGCGCCAGCCTGATCTCGCGCAAGACGCGCAACAGCGAGCTGCAGGAATGCCACTCGGTGCTGTCCGGCCTGGTCGAGGAGGTGCGCGACAGCGCGCTGCAGCTGCGCATGGTGAAGATCGGTGCCACCTTCAGCCGCTTCCAGCGCGTGGTGCATGACGTGTCGCGCGAGCTCGGCAAGGACATCGGCCTGGTCGTCAACGGCGAGGACACCGAGCTCGACAAGACCGTGGTCGAGAAGATCGGCGACCCGCTGACCCACCTGGTGCGCAACGCGATCGACCACGGCATCGATTCGGCCGAGCTGCGCGCCGCGCGCGGCAAGCCGGCCCGCGGCACGGTGATGCTGAACGCATTCCACGACTCCGGCAGCATCGTGATCGAGGTCAGCGACGACGGCGGCGGCCTGAACCGCGAGAAGATCCTCGCGAAGGCCGTCGAGCGCGGCCTGGTCGAGGCCGGCCGCACGCTGAGCGATGCCGAGATCTACGGGCTGATCTTCGAGCCCGGCTTCTCCACCGCCGAGAAGGTGACCAACCTGTCCGGACGCGGTGTCGGCATGGACGTCGTCAAGCGCAACATCGTCGCGCTGCGCGGCAGCGTCGGCATCGCCAGCACGCCGGGCGAGGGCACTACCGTCACGGTGCGGCTGCCGCTCACGCTGGCCATCATCAACGGCTTCCAGATCGGCGTCGGCAAGGCGGTGTTCGTCGTGCCGCTCGACATGGTCGACGAATGCGTCGAGTTCAGCGCGGAGACCGGCCACGACTACACCGACCTGCGCGGCGAGGTGCTGCCGTTCATCCGGCTGCGCGAGTTGTTCGACATCGACGGCCCGCAAAGCGCGCGGCCGAACATCGTCGTCGTCAAGCATGCCGGCCAGAAATTCGGCCTCGTCGTCGACACGCTGCTCGGCGAGGCGCAGACCGTCATCAAGCCGCTGTCGAAGATGTTCGGCCAGGTCCGAGGCATCAGCGGCTCCAGCATCCTGGGCAGCGGCGAGGTCGCGCTGATCCTCGACGTGCCGGCCCTGATGCAGAGCGCCGGCACGCCGGTCGCGGCCGCCTGAGTTCACCAGTTTTTGCCCCACCAGATTCCAGGGAGAACCACACCATGTTCAGCAACTTCAAGATCGGCGTCCGCCTGATCGCGGGCTTCATGCTCGTCGCCTCGATCAGCGCCGTGATCGGCTTCATCGGCATCTCCAACACCAGCCAGATGAACGAGCTGGCCGACAACATGTACACGAAGGAGCTGATGGGGCTCTCGTACATCAAGGAAGCCAACATCAACCTGATCTACATCGGACGCGCCCGTTCGAACTTCCTGCTGGCGAGCACGCAGGCCGAGCGCGACAAGCACATGGCGTCGATCGCGAAGAGCCTGGCGTCGATGAAGGACTACATCGAGAAGGCCAAGCCGCTGTTCGTCAGCGACCGCGCGAAAGAGGTCTTCACCGCGTTCGGCACGCTGTCGGAGGACTACCAGCGCGAGATGCAGCGCGCGCTGACGCTCGCGTCGGCGAAGAAGCTCGCCGACCGCGACGAGGTGCTGGCGCAGTCGCTCGACCTGGTGCGCGACAAGGCCAACAAGCTCGACGAGATGCTCGACGAGCTGATCCGGCAGAAGGAAGAGCGCGCCAAGGCGGCCGCCGAGCACACCGAGGGCCTGTACCGCAG